>DASUPQ010000291.1 GCA_036280995.1 Actinomycetota bacterium
CCGACGCCGAGGACCGGGGCGACCCCGGCGCGGCGGAACTCCGCCGGCCCGGCCCGGCGACCCGCCTCCAGCAGCCCGGTCGCGCTGGCGGCCAGGGCCTCGAGCCCGAGCCGTCCGGCCTCCTCCAGGACGCCGCGCAGCAGCTCGTCCGCCTGGTCATGCCGGTCGGGGTCGTCGCGCAGCAGCCTGGCCAGCTCCAGCCGGCTGCGCAGCAGCCAGGGCCGGGCGCCGAGCCGCTCGTGCACGGCGGCCGCGTCCTCCAGGTGCCGGCGGGCCGGCTCGGGGCGGCCGCCGGCCGCGGCCAGGAGGCCGAGGTAGTGGGCGACGGCCCCCAGGAACAGCACCGAGCCGCCGGCCACCGCGGTGCGGTCCTGGTAGGGCGCCAGCGCCTCGTACCAGCGGGCGCAGGCGGCGGCGTCACCGGCGGCGGCGTTGAGCTCGGCCAGGATCACGCTGCTCCGCAGCCACATCCAGTCGCGGGGCACGTCGTCGGGGTCGACGTCGAGCGCGCCCCGGGCGTAGGCGTCGACCCAGGCCGGCCGGTCCTCCCCGAGCAGCATCACCGTCATCCATCCCCGTGGGCTGGTCACCGGGACGTCGAGCCGGCCGACCAGGCGCTCGACCGAGTCCAGCAGCTCCCGTGACGGCCGGCCACGCAGGCCGTCGATCCCGGCCCGCAGCCCGGCCGAGACGTGGTCGACATCGGGGATGCGGAGCTCGTCGCCGAGCCGACGGACGTCGGCGGCCAGGCGGTCGGCGAGGTCGAGGTCGCCGGCGAGCACGGCCAGCATGGCCTCGCGGGAGCGGCCCAGCCAGCGGACCCGGGCCAGGCGGGACTGGCGCGCCCGGCGGGCCAGGGCGGCCAGCAGGGCCGTGGCCCGGGCGTCGCCCAGCTCGAGCAGGACCGTGGCCCGCAGCAGCTGGGCCTCGGTGGCCAGCTCCTCGTCGTCGGCGGCCAGCCGCTCCAGCTCGGCCAGCACGGCCAGCCGCTCCTTCGGGGTGTCCGGCCCCCAGAGCACGTTGTGCCGGCCCAGCAGGGCCGCCGCCAGCACGTGGGGGTCGCCGGTGGTCCTGGCCGTGGCCACCGCCCGCTCGGCCATGGCCGCCGCCCGCGCCGGGTCGGGGTCGGGCGCCCAGGCGAGCGTCTGGGCCAGCGCCGACCCCACCTGGGCGGCCAGGGCCGGGTCGGCGGCGGTCCTGGCCAGCGCGGCCTCCAGCAGCCCGGCCACCTCGGCGGGGTCGGCCCCCGACTCCACCCCGACCGCATGCAGCCCCAACGCCGCCCGGGCCAGCGCCCCGCCCAGGTCGTCCCGGGCCAGGTCGGCGGCCTGGCGGAACGCCTGGCGGGCGCCGGCGGTGTCGCCCGAACGGCGCAGCGCCTCCCCCAGGCCGACCAGCAGCCGGGCCCGGCCCTCGGGACCGAGCTGTCCCGTGGCCGCGGCCAGCCGCAGCGCCCGCCGGTAGTGCCCGGCCGCGTCCTCGTCGGCCAGGACGGCCGCCGCCTCCTGGGCGGCCAGCTCGCTGTAGCCGACGGCTCTGGCCGCCTCCGCCTCCGAGACCTGCCCGCCCTGGTCGACCGCCCGCAGGTAATGGCCGGCGAGCTCGGCCGGGCGCACCTCCGACCCCGACCGGCGCGCCGCCTCCAGGGTCGCGGCCGCCTCCAGGTGGAGCCGGGCCCGGGCCGCCGGGTCGAGCTGGCCGTAGAGGACCTCGCGGTACAGGTCGTGGGCGAACCGCCAGGGGCCGAGCTCGTCGGCCGGGGCGACCAGCACCCTGGCCCCGGCGGCCTGGCCGAGCTGGGCCAGCACCTCGCCCACCGGCTGGCCGGTGACCCGGGCCAGGACGGCCGGGCGCAGGTCGGGCCCGAGCACCGCGGCCGCCTCGAGCAGCCGCACGCCCGGGTCGCCGAGGGCGGCGAGCCGTCGCTGGATGGCGTCGCGGACCCCGTGCTGGCCGCCCATCCCTACGGCGGCCGCGTCCGGGTGGGCGGCCAGCAGCCGCGCCACCTGCTGGACGAGGAACGGGTTGCCGCCGGTCCGCCGGTGCACGCTCGTCCCCAGCTCGGGGTCGGGCTCGCCGCCGGTGAGCCCGGCGAGCACCTGGGCGACCTGCGGGGCGTCGAGGCCGCCCAGCGGCAACGTCTGGCCCTCCGCCTCCAGCCGGGCGATCGGGCGGCCGAGCGGGCCGCCGGGAGCGATCTCGACGTCGCGGTAGGTCGCGACCAGCAGCTGGCGGCTGCGGCGGGCCCGGCGGGCGTGGAAGGCGGCCAGCTCGACCGACGCCGGGTCGGCCCAGTGCAGGTCGTCGAGGACGACCACCAGCGGCGTCCTCCCGGCGGCCTCCAGCAGGGCGCCGCTGGCGGCGTGGAAGCGCTCGAACCGGCCGGCCAGCGGGGCCGGCTGGCCGGCCGGGCCGGCGTCCTGGAGGCCGGCCTCGACCCCGAGCGCGGCCAGGACCTCCAGCCAGGGCCAGAACGGCGGGGCGCCCTCCCAGCAGGTGCCCCAGACGACGGTCGCGCCCCGCGCCTCGGCGTGGTCGGCGGCGGCCGTGGCCAGGGTGGTCTTGCCGATCCCGGCCTCGCCGGTGAGGGTCACGACCCCGCCCCGGGACGCCAGCGCGGCCTCGACCAGCGCTCGCAGCTCGGCGAGCGGCTGGTCGCGGCCGACAAGCGCGGAGGGGGCCGGGGTCATCGCACCAGAACGGTGCGCTCCCCGACCCCCTCGCGCAAGGGTGTCAGCAGGCGTTCACGGCCAGCCGCTCCTGGATCCGCTCGACCTTCCCGTCGTCCACGGTCAGCAGGTAGTAGTAGGTGCCCTTCAGCTTGGCGTTGGCGGCCAGCTTGGTGAGCAGGGCCTGGCGGTCGTCGCCGGGGTCGCCGCAGGCGTCCCGCAGCCGGATGTCCAGGTCGCCGGCCAGGGGCAGGGTGCGCAGCCGCGAGTTCTCGTTGCGGACCCAGGTGGTCAGGTACCTGGCGTCGGCGGGCGGCTTGCCGTCGGCGATGGCCGCCTTGACGGCGGCGTCGTCGTGGAACACCTGGACCACGTCGACCACGAGCTGGCCACTGGAGACCTTGGTGATGTAGGCGGGGTGCTCGCCGTCCTCCAGGGCGGGCGCCGTCCCATCGGTGCCGGCCGGGTCGGGGTCGGCGCCCGACCCCTGCTCGGTGGCCGGCGGGGCCGGGGCGTTCTGGTCGGGCTGGGCGGCCTGGTCCTGGCCGGCGTTGGCGTTCTGGTCGCCGGCGGCCGCCGCGGGGGCGGGGCCGGCCTGGGCGGCCTGGCGGTCGACCGGCCGGGTGGCCACGGCCAGGCTGGTGCCGACGGCGACGGCCAGCACGATCAGGGCGCTCGCCCCCAGCACGAGCTGCTTGCGACGGCGGCGCTGGCCCGCGGACGGCCCGGACTGCGAGCTGCTGGGGTGCCTGTCCAGGGTTGGTGCCGACATGACGGCTCCTCTCTCCCGCGCCGCGTCCGTGCGGCGCTGCACCCCCAGCCTGGGTCCGGCGGGTCACGAAGCGGTGGCTTGCTCGGTACGCTTCACTCTCGGTCGAGTCACCGTTCGGCCACATCGACCGGACCGGGGAGTGCCTCAGCCGAGCGAGCGGGCGGCGGCGTCGATCAGCCGCTGCAGCCGCAACCCCCGGTTGACGTCAAGGGCCGAGGCGTTCCCGCTGGTCACGGCGGCGGCGAACTCCCGCCGGAGGGTCGCCCCGGCGGCCTGGAGGTCGGCCATGGCCGCCGGCGGGTCGGGCGGCCGCCGGTAGGTCAGCGCCCCACCCGGGCCGTAGAGCGAGCACTCGAACACGGTCGGGACCAGCGGCAGCGTGAGCGACATCGAGATCTCGCTGACCTGGCCGCCGGCGTGCCGGCAGGTCAGCGACACCCACCGCAGCGGGTCGCCCCGCCCCGACAGCTCCTCGACCGGCCCGACGGCCGCCTCCACCAGGTCGAACAGGTGCGGCCCGACGTCGAGCAGCGCCCCGTGCCGGCGCCGCCACGGGGTCGCGAACGGGCTCTCGTCCAGCAGCGCCCCCGACAGCGACGCGCACCGTGCCCCCACCACCTCGAACCCCTCGGCGGCGGCCAGGAACGCCCGCCCCGTGGGCGAGTACCGGTTGGTCAGCACCATCTGGGACACCACCCCGGTCTCCCCCACCACCGCCGCCAGCTCCTCGGCCGCCCCCAGGGTCAACGCGACCGGCTTGTCGAGCAGCACATGCTTGCCCGCCCTGGCCGCCACCGCCGCCAGCTCCGCCTGCACGTTCGGCGGCACCGCGAACGCCACCGCCTCGCAGACGTCCCACAGCTCCTCCAGGCTTCCCACCGCCCGGCTGCCATGGGCATCGGCCAACGCCCGCGCCGCCTCCGGCCGCCGCGCCCACACCCCCGCCAGCGTCGTCTCCGGCCCCCCAGCCAGCATCGGCGCATGCAGCATCGCCGCCCACGGCCCCGCCCCCACCAGCCCCACCGCAACCGCCCGCACCGTCACCAGCCTCCCCGCTCGGCCCCCGTTCCCGTGCAATCTCTCACGGACCCGCCTGCTACCCTCACCCCACGCAGTCTGCGCGGGTGTAGCTCAATGGCAGAGCTCAAGCCTTCCAAGCTTGTGACGCGGGTTCGATTCCCGTCACCCGCTCCCCTGATCCAGGGTGTCGTTGCTGGGCGAGACGAACCGGGTCTCGGGCCCCAGCAGCCGGCGCGCGTAGGCGAAGCGGTCGTAGGGCGCCTGTATCGGCGGCGACCCGCCACCCGATCCCGGTGAGCGGGTGCTCAGGCCCCTGCCGCCGAAGGGTGGTGAAATGGTGGCATGCCGACCCCGGCCGGTGACCAGGAGCTGCTCGCGCGGCAGGCGGCCCTGCAGGCCGAAGCCACCCAGGTCCTGGCCGAGCTCGACCTCGGCCGGCGGTTCGCCGACGTCGGCCCGGTGCTGGTGGTCGGCAGCTACCTCTCCGGGCTGATGTGCTGGCGCGACCTGGACGTCTGCCTGCTGGCCGGCGAGGAGTGCTCGCCGTCGGACGTCCTGGAGCTCCTCAAGCGGGTCGTGAACCTGCCAGGGTTCGCAGGGTTGACCTACCGCGACGAGCGGCGCGAGCGATGCCCCACCGGCGAGGCCAGAGACGAGCGCTACCACGTGCCCTTCGACCTGGACGCCGGCCAGGGGCGCTGGCGCGTCGACCTGTCGGTGTGGCTCTTCGACCTTCACGCTCATGTCGCCGGCTGGCATACGCGGCTGCGGGACACCATCACCGACGAGCAGCGGCTGGCCGTCCTGCGCCTCAAGGACGTCTGGCGCCGGCTCCCGAGCTACCCCGACGAGGTCAGCGGCTGGGAGATCTACACCGCCGTGCTGGAGGACAGCGTCCGCACCCCGGAGCGGTTCGCCCGCTGGCTGGCCGCCAACGGCTTCCCCAGCCCGGACCCGGCCGCGCTCGGAACCCCCGCGGGTTGATGCGCCCACTGCCCAAGGACATCGTCCGCCGGGGCTACGACGCGCTGTCCTACCGGTACCGCGGGGACGACGAGGCACCGGAGCACTACGCCACCTGGCTTGCGCAGCTGCGGCAACGAGTCCGGGCCGGAGGCCCGGTCCTGGACCTCGGCTGCGGCTGCGGCGTCCCGCTCGCCCGCGACCTGGCCGGCGGCGGGTACGCGGTCACCGGCGTCGACCTCAGCGCCGTCCAGATTGAACGCGCCCGCCAGCTCGTCCCGGCGGCCAGGTTCCTCCAGGCCGACGCCAGCGAGGTCGAGTTCCCGGCCTCGTCGTTCGATGCCGTCGTCTGCCTCTATGTCCTCATCCACCTGCCGCTCGACGAGCAGCCGCCGTTGCTCGGCCGAATCGGACGCTGGCTCCGCCCAGGCGGATGGCTGCTGGCCACCACCGGCCACCGTGCCTGGACCGGGACGGAGGACCACTGGCTGGGCGGCGACGCGCCGATGTGGTGGAGCCACGCCGACGCGGCCACCTACCGGACCTGGATCGAGCAGGCCGGCCTCTCGATCGTCACCCAGGACGTCGTTCCCGAGGGCGACGCCGCCCACACCCTGTTCTGGGCCCGTCAGGTTACGGCGCGGTACGACGGTTCATCATGACCCGGTCGCCGCCGGCGGCGTCCTGAGAGAAAGGGTGGCGCAGTGAGGATCGGCTCGGTCGTGATCGACTGTAGCGATTTCGACGCCATGTCGGCGTTCTGGCAGGAGGCCCTCGGGTACGTCCCGAGGGAACCCGCCGAGGACGGCTGGGTCGTCCTCCGGGACCCCGGCGGGACCGAGGTGAACGTGTCCCTCCAGCAGGTCCCGGAGCCACGTTCCGGCAAGAACCGGCTGCACTTCGACCTCTACACCGACGACCAGGAGGGGGAGGTGGAGCGGCTGCTCGCCATCGGAGCGACCCGCCACCCCCGGACCTCCGGGCCGGACGAGGACTTCGTCGTCCTCGAAGACCCGGAGGGGAACCTGTTCTGCGTGGTCGACACGCGCCCGCCTGGACTCCGGCCATGACGACCGGACCCGACCTGGCCATCCGGCGGCTGGTGGCCGCCGACGCTCCCGGGTGTGACGAGATCGTCCGGAGCCTCTACCACTTCGGCGACCCGGCCGGCGAGGACGCCGCCTTCCAGGGGCGAGGCCCGGTAACCGCCTACGGCGTACCCGGGAACAACGCGAACCCGCGGTGGGTTGCGCCGGCGGTTTGGAAGTCGCCGCCGATGGCGAGGCCGCCGGGGAGGGCTTCGGCGGTGAGGACGCCGCGGGTGCCGCCGGCGCCGGGGTTCCAGGCGAGGGGGACGCCGGTGGCCGGGTCGAGGGCGGCGACGTGGCTGCGGACGGTGAGGGCGCCTGGGCAGCGGACGGTGTAGGAGGTGTTCCTGACCGTGCAGAGGTTGGTCAGGTGGCCGCCGATGTAAACGGCGCTCGCCGTGGCCTCGACGGCGTTGATGTCGCCGGAGTTGAAGGGGCAGCCAGGGGCGCCGCCGTTGTGCCACAGGACCGGCGGGGTGCCGGCGGTGCCGGCCGGCATGGCGATCACCGACTCGTGTGCGGCCCCGCAGATCGTCTCGTTGCCGTCGGCGGTGGTCAGGTAGGCGGCGGCGCCGTCGGGTGAGAGCGACACCCCCCAGCCGGAGGCGTGGATGTTGGGGTTCCAGGCGGTCAGGGTTCGCGAGGCGATGGCCACCGAGGCGAAGTTGTAGCGGGTGGCGCCGCCGAGGGTGGTGGACGACCCGGCCAGGTAGAGCGTCGTCCCGGCCGGGTTGACGGCCAGGTCGCGGACGGCCCCGTTGGCGTGCAGGGCCATGGCGCCGACGGCGCCGGTGGTGGCGTTGACCGCGGCCAGGCGCACCCGGCGGCGGCCGCCGACGGTGGCGAAGGTGCCCCCGGCGAACAGGGTGTTGCCGGCAAGGGCGAGCTTGAGCACGGCCGCGTTGGGCTGCGGGCCGAAGGCGGTGTTGGCGACGCCGGTCGCCGGGTCGAGCATGGCCAGCCGGTCGCAGCGGGTGCAGCCGCGGACGTTGTTGAAGATCCCGCCGGCGTACAGGCGGCTGCCGTCGGGGCTGCGCAGCAGGGCGTTGACGTCGTCGTCGGCCCGCGGGTCGAACCCGGGGACGTGCAGCCCGGTGGTCGCGTCCAGGGCGACCAGGTGGGCGCGGGCGATCGTGCCGCTGCCGTAGCCGACCGAGGTGAAGCTGCCGCCGACGTAGATGATGTTGCCGATCTGGGCGACGGCGCGCACCTCGCCCCCGTAGAACTGGAGGGTGGTCGCCGGGGTCGGGGACGGCACGGCAGCGGCCGGCGGCGCCAGCAGCCCGCCGAGCGGCAGGATGGCGAGGACGACGGGCAGGACGCGGGCGGCGGTACGCATT
>DASUPQ010000292.1 GCA_036280995.1 Actinomycetota bacterium
GTTGTCGCCCACGTCCAACGAGACCCAGGCCACCCGGCCCCCACCGGCTACAGCCTGCCACTGGGCGAGCAGGGTCGTCTTGCCGAACCCGGCCGGCGCGTCCACCAGACAGAGCTTGCCCTGCAGGCCGCCCCTCAGCAGCGACTGGAGACTGGCACGCGAGAGCAGCCCGGCCCGAGCGGCCGGCGCTGCCAGCTTGGACGCCACAAGGGCTGAACCTGGCATGCCCATTGCCGGCGAAGCGCCGCGGTCGGCGTCCTCTCTGGACTGGGCCATGGACGTCGCGGTGGTCCTTGCCGGCAGCTGCCGGCCGGAGCCGACCGTGGCGGCTTGCCGTGGCGGCAGCTCCAGCGTGCACCAGGCGGTCCTGCCGCCAGCCTCGTCCTGGCGTACCCCCCAAGAGGTGGCCATCTGGTCCACAATCAGCAGGCTCAGCCGGCGGTCGGTCTCCTCCCTGGCGACCAGCAACCCCAACAGGTTGGGGTCCTCGTCGTGTACCGCAACCTGCAGCTGAGAGCCGGACAGCTCCACCCGCAGCTCCATGGCGGTGCGGGCGTGGGTCCCGGCTAGTGTGACCAGCTCGCTGGCCAGCAGCGCCGCCGGGTCGGCCAGCCGCTGGAGCCCCCAGCGGCCACACACCTCGCGCACGAAGGCCCGGCCGGCGGCGGCTGCGGTCGGTACCGGTCCCAGCGTCACCTGCTCCTGCAGCCATGGCGGTCGGACGCCGACCTTGGCCAGGGCGTCGTCGAGGCTGGGGTACGTCCCCAGCCGGGAGGTCACCCCCTGCTCAAGGAGGATCTCGGCAACCGCCGGATGGGCACCGCACAGGATCAGGGCTGTGCCGGGCCAACTCAGCGCGGGATGGCGGATGGAGACAAACCCCTCAGCGCACAGTGGGTCGATCTCCTCGACCTGGCTAAGGTCGCAGATGATCGCCGGTGGCTGCTCCGCGAGGTGCTTGAGGATGGCTCGCTGGAGCCGGGGGGAAGCGGCCAGGTCGAGCCGGCCGGCCAGGGACAGCACCACACAGCCCTGACGACTGGACTGCTCGATCCGCATCGCCACCCCGATCTACGCCGTTCCGCGGGACTATGCTACGGGGCAGGCCAGCTACTTCCATCCTAAGCCGCTGACCTGGACAGGCAACGAGACAGCACGCATCTGATCGCAGCCGGTTCCGTCGCAGGCAGGGCGCGGCTGACGGTCTGGCCGGCGGCAAGGGTCTGTCCGGTCTCCCGCTGGAGCACGATCAGCTCGGCGGCGGTGAGCGAGGACACTGTCTGGACTGCCAGGCGCGGCCTTGCTGACCCTGCTCGGGCCAGTTGGCGCCAGATCTCCCCTGCATCGGGTGAGGACGGCCGCATCGTCTCGCTAGACGATGGCCGTGGGCGCAGACCGCTCATGCCGAGACAGGAGGCAGGAGATGGAGGCCGTCGACGGCATCGAGGAGTTCCTTGAGGAGCTTGATCGGCGCGAGTACGAGCCGCTTTTGGCCAAGGTCACGGGCAGGGTCCGCTTTGACCTGGTGGAAGACGGTCGTGCCGATCAATGGCTGCTTGTCGTAGCGAAGGGCCACACGACGGTGTGGCACAAAGGGGGCCCGGCCGACTGCACGATCCAGGCCGACCGGGCGCTGTTCGAACGGCTGTGCCGCGGCGAGGACAATGCGATGGCCGCGGTGTTGCGTGGCGCGCTGGTGTGTAGCGGGGATGTCGAGCTGCTGTTCGCGGTCCAGCGGATCTTTCCAGGCCCACCGCGCGACCGGCAGGCCATGAGCGGCGCGGAGGGCTCGCGATGACCCAGAAGCAGGTGAAGATCCTGGAGGGCAACACGTTCGTGGTGAGTGACGAACGCGGCGACATCGAGGCCTCCCGGACCGACCCGACCGGGCTGTTCTCGTTCGACACGCGGTTCTTGTCGACCTGGGTGCTGACGGTCAATGGCGACCGGCTCACGCCGCTGTCAGTCGATGACCTGCAGTATTTCGAGACGCGCTTCTTCCTCGTGCCCGGCACCGGGACGGTCTATGTGGATGCCAAGCTGTCGGTGATCCGCCAACGCTCGGTGGGGAACGGCTTCCACGAGGAGCTGACCATCCTCAACCATGACGATAAGCCCGCGGAGCTCGTCGTTCGGCTGGAAGCCGACTGCGACTTCGCCGACCTCTTCGAGGTCAAGGACGCACTCAAGAAGAAGGGCTCCTACTCCAGGGGTCTTGAGGACGGCAGGCTCGTGCTCGCCTACCAGCGCGACACGTTCGCGCGGTCGACCGTGATCTCCTCCTCACAGCCGTGCGCTGTTGATGAGCATGGGCTGACCTTCGAGCTCAAGCTGGGACCGCACGGGAGCTGGAAGACCCACCTTGACGTCGTCACCGCGGTTCTCGGGGCGGGTGACGGCGGGGACGAGGGACCGACCCTGGCCTGGCAGGCGCGACGGCCAGCGAGGAACATGGCGCACAACCTGGCGCGCTGGCTCGATGAGGCCCCCCAGCTGGAGTGTGACTGGGAGCCGCTGAAGACAACCTATCGCCGCAGCCTGGTCGATCTGGCCGCGTTGCGGTTCTCGCCGATCAGCGCCGGACGCCACAGCCTGCCGGCGGCCGGGCTGCCCTGGTTCATGACCATGTTCGGGCGCGACAGCATCCTCACCAGCCTCCAGGCGCTGCCGTTCGCCCCCGAGCTCGCGGCGACGACCCTGCGCGAGCTCGGGCTGCGGCAAGGCACCCGCATCGACGACTTCCGCGACGAGGACCCTGGCCGGATCCTCCACGAGATGCGCTACGGCGAGATGACCGCCTTCGAGGAACGACCTCATTCGCCCTACTACGGCAGCGCCGACGCGACGCCGCTGTTTGTCGTGCTGCTGGACGAGTACGAGCGCTGGACCGGTGACACGCGGCTGGTGCGGGAGTTGGAGTTCGAGGCCCGCGCGGCGCTGAACTGGATCGATGAGTACGCCGACCTCCAGGGGAACGGCTACGTCGCCTACGAGCGGCGCAACCAGGAGACCGGACTTGAGAACCAGTGCTGGAAGGACTCCTGGGACTCGATCTCCTACCGCGACGGCACGCTGCCGGGCTTCCCGCGGGCCACCTGCGAGCTTCAGGGGTACGCCTATGACGCCAAGGTGCGCGGCGCCCGCCTGGCCCGCCTGGTGTGGCGGGATCCCGCCTTCGCCGACACCCTCGAGGGCCAAGCCGCCACCCTCAAGCGGCGGTTCAACCGCGACTTCTGGGTCGAGGACGGCGAGTACTTCGCCATCGCCCTGGATGCCGATGGCCGCCAGGTCGACTCGCTCACCTCGAACAACGGTCATCTGCTCTGGAGTGGCATCGTCGACAAGTCCAAGGCCAAGGCCGTCGTGCGGCAGCTCATGAGCGAGCGGCTGTTCTCCGGTTGGGGAGTGCGCACCCTGGCGGTGGGCGAAGGCCGCTACAACCCGATCGGCTACCACGTCGGCACGATCTGGCCCTTCGACAACTCCTTCATCGCCTGGGGGCTGCGCCGCTATGGCTTCAAGGCCGAAGCGGCGCGGGTCGCCGCGGGCATCCTGGAGGCCGCGGAGTTCTTCGACGGTCGGCTCCCCGAAGCATTCGGCGGCTATCCACGCTCCATGACCAAGTACCCGGTCCAGTACCCGACCGCCTGCAGCCCCCAAGCCTGGTCCACCGGCGCGCCCCTGCTGCTGCTGGCCACGATGCTGGGCCTGGAGCCGGTCGGAGAGCACCTCCTGGTCGACCCCGCCCTGCCCAGGCGCATTGGTCATCTCGAACTGCTCGACATCCCCGGCCGCTGGGACCGCGTCGACGCATTCGCCCGCGGCCGCGTCGACACCTCGCCTCCGGATCGGAAACGTCGAGCACGCTAGCCACTCAGGCCGGCCGTCGGCGGCCCAGGGCCGGGCCGCCTCCGGCAAGCTCATCACAAAAGGGGTAATGTCGGCATCCGCCGCAGGTGCCATGGTGCGGTCGGTCATCCG
>DASUPQ010000293.1 GCA_036280995.1 Actinomycetota bacterium
GCCCCAGCAGCCGAGCAGGACGCGGCGCTGGCCGACCTGCTCGTAGCCGGGCAGGGCCTCGTAGAAGAAGTCGAACAGGTCGTCGTGCATGGGCACGACCCGCTTCATGAACTCGACATAGCGCATCAGGCGGGTCAGGTAGTCGGTGAACAGCTGCACGGTGGCGACCGTGCCCACGCCGCCCGGGTACAGAGTCGAGGGGTGGACGTGGCGGCCCTCCATCAGGCAGAACATCTCCCTGGTGGAGCGGCTGACCTGGAGCGCTTCGCGGTAGAACTCGCCCTCGAGCGGGTTCAGCGAGCGCATGATGTCGCCGATCGTCCGGTAGCCGTGATCGGCGGCGTGGGGCGCCTCGGTCGAGTTGGCCCGCTCCAGCACCCCCGGGTTGGTTTCCTTGACCATCCGCTCGCAGTAGTCGACCCCGACCAGGTTCTCCTGGAAGATGTTGTGGTCGAACATGTACTCGGCAGACTCGCCCAGGTTGATGATCCACTCGCCCAGGTGCGGCGGGCGCACCCCGTAGGCCATGTTCTGGTTGTAGACCGAGCAGGTGGCGTGGTTGTCCCCGCAGATGCCGCAGATGCGGCTGGTGATGAAGTGGGCGTCGCGGGGGTCCTTGCCCTTCATGAAGATCGAGTAGCCGCGGAAGATCGACGAGGTCGAGAAGCACTCGGCGACCTTCTTCTGGGCGAAGTCGATCTTGGTGTAGATGCCGAGGCTGCCGACGATCCTGGTGATCGGGTCCCAGGCCATCTCGACGAGGCCGTCACCGGTCCCTGCGCGCTCGGTCGTGGTCATCGCCGTCTCCTCCTACCAGCTCGGGCGGTAGCCGGTGGTCAGCTCGCGACCCGTCCTGCGCCACTTCGGCTCCTTGTCCACCGTCTTGGCGGTGACGCTGCGCAGGCTGCGGATCACCGTCCCGTACATGCCGCTGGCCGCGGTCGACACCTTGCTGCCGGGCGGCTCGTCCATGAACGGCATGAACTTGTCCGGGAAGCCCGGCATGGTGCAGCCGATGCAGATGCCGCCGACGTTGGGGCAGCCGCCGATGCCGTTGAGCCAGCCCCGCTTGGGCACGTTGCACTTGACCACCGGCCCCCAGCAGCCGATCTTCACCAGGCACTTGGGCGACCCGTACTCGGTGGCGAAGTCGCCCTGCTCGTAGTAGCCGGCCCGGTCGCAGCCCTCGTGCACGGTGATGCCGAACAGCCAGGTGGGCCGCAGGGCCTCGTCCAGGGGGATCATCGGCGCCTGGCCGGCCGCCTGGTAGAGCAGGTACAGGATCGTCTCGGACAGGTTGTCGGGCTGGATGGGGCAGCCGGGCACGCAGACGATCGGGATGCCGGCCTTGGACTTCCACGACCACCCGAGGTAGTCGGGGACGCCCATGGCCCCGGTGGGGTTGCCGGCCATGGCGTGGATGCCGCCGTAGGTGGCGCAGGTCCCGACGGCGAGCACGGCCAGGGACTTGGGGGCGAGGCGGTCGATCCACTCGCTGGTCGTCATGGGCTGGCCGGTCTCGGGGTTGTTGCCGAAGCCGCACCAGTAGCCCTCGCGCTTGATCGCCTCGTTCGGGATCGAGCCCTCGATCACCAGCACGAACGGCTCCAGCTCGCCCCGGTCGGCCTTGAAGAACCACTCCAGGAAGTCGTCGGCGCCGGCGTTGGGGCCGCACTCGAAGTCGATCAGCGGCCAGTGCACGGCCACCTTGGGCAGGCCGGGTAGGGCGCCGAGGGCGATCTCCTCGATGCTCGGCTGGGTCGCCGCCGTGAGCGCGACCGAGTCGCCGTCACAGCTGAGGCCGGCGTTGATCCAGAGAATGTGGACGACGGCCTCTTCCTGCTCCGTGCCAGCTGCCATGCCGCTTCACCACCTCGGGAGGTTGGTCAGGAGCCGTCGGCCGCGGCCAGGGCGACCTGGGTCAGCTCCCAGAGGACGTGGTAGACGGTGGTCTGCGCTTCCTGGATGCGGTGGACCGACGACGAGGGGACCACGAACAGGTACTCGATGGTGTCGAGCTCGGCCATCTTGCCGCCCTCGTAGCCGGCGAGGCCGATGGTGAGCAGCCCGCGCCGGCTCGCCTCCTCGAAGGCGCGGACCAGGTTGTCGGAGTTGCCGCTGGTGGACAGCCCGACGGCGATGTCGCCGGGCCGCCCGAAGGCGGCCAGCTGGCGGGCGAACACGACGTCGAAGCCGACGTCGTTGGCCAGGGCGGTGACCACGGCGACGTCGTCGGTCAGGGACAGGGCGGGCAGGGCCCGTCCGCCCGGCCGGGGGTGCAGGAAGGTGGTGGCCACGGCCTGGGCGTCGGTGGAGCTGCCGCCGTTGCCGAAGGCGAACAGCCGGCCCCCGCCGGCGAACGACCTGGCCATGGCCCGAGCGCAGTCGGCCAGCCGGGCCGCGTCCCGCTGCACGGTCAGCCGGCGCAGCTCCACGATCTCGGCCGCCTTGTCCACCGTGGAGCGGCGCACCTGGTCGAGCACGTCGTCGAGGCTGGAGGCGCCCGCGTACAGGAACGGGTAGAGGGACTCCACCCCGGTGCCCTCACGACCCACCGGCGGCACCTCCGAGCACGGCGATGGCCTCCTTGGCATGGACCAGGATGGTGTCCCCGACGGTCGCGTCGACCAGGGCCACGCTGACCTCCTCCATGCTCTGGCCGGTGTCGACCATGGCCAGGTCGGCGTCGAGCAGCCGCACCACCCGCACCTGGACCGCCTCGTCCGAGCAGGTGATGCAGACGTCGCCGTGACATTCGGGGCCGCTCAACGGATCACCTCCGGGTCGAGCACGCCCGGCTGCTCGAACAGCACGTGCACCAGCTCCCAGAGGACGTGGTAGGCGGTGACGTGGACCTCCTTGACGACCAGCGGGTCGTGGGACCGGGCGACCAGGGCGTGGTGCACGGCCCCGCTCTGGGCCGTCTGGCCGCCGTCGCCCCCGACCAGGGCGATGGTGAGCATCCCGAGCTCGGCCGCGGCCTCCAGCCCGGCCAGGACCGCCGGGTCGTTGCCGTCGACCGACACCCCGAGGGCGATGTCCTCGGGGGCGGCCAGGTGGCGGAGCTGGTGGGCGTAGACCTCGGCGTAGCCCTCGCGGCCGGCGATGCTGGTCAGGGTGGCCACGTCGCCGGTCAGCGAGATCGCCGGGAGGGCCCGCTTGCCCACGATCACCGGGTGGACGAACTCGACGGCGATGTGCTGGGCGTCGGTGCTGGGGCCGCCGCTGCCGAAGCAGACGAGCTTGCCGCCACGGTGGAAGCGGACGGCCATCGCGTGGCAGGCGGCCGCCACCTGCTCGGCGTCGTCGGCCAGGGCCTCGACCGGTTTGGCCCGCTGCTCGAGGGCATCGGTGGCCGCCGCTTGGAGCGTCTCCGACAGTCGCTGTCGCATGCACGGCCCTCCCGGCAGCCTACCGGCATCTGGGAAGCATGCGCCGTCGCTGCCCGCTTTGCAAGACACTTCTGTCCGGACAGCTTTCGGACAGAGCGTCACGTTTGCCTGATTCCTGGGACCGGAGCGCAACCTCGCCTACAATCGCACAAATTGGCGGCGGCGAGGGAGCGATCCTTGGAGGAGCGCGCTGGTGACGCCCGGGGGGACCGGGTGCCCGACGGCGCTCCGGTGGCGGTGCCGCACGAGACGGTCGTCGTCGACCCTGTCTTCGTGGTCACCCAGACCTTCCCGGCCCGGCCGTCGTCCATCCCCGACATCCGCGACTTCGTGCTGCGCTACCTGCGCGACGCCCCGCTGACCCCCGAAGGCAGCCAGCAGCTCCACCACGCCGTGCTGAACGCCCTGCTGGAGGCGGCCAGCCCCGACGGCGGCCAGATCCAGGTCTGCTTCCGCATCTTCCCCGACGGGGTCGAGGTCGACGTCCTGCGCGGCCCGGCCAGCGCCGGCAGCACCTTCCCGCCGGTCCGCCGCGACCGGCCCGAGCATCGCTCGTTCGCCGAGTGGCTGGCGGGCGTGCTCAAGCGCGAGGGCCTCTCCCAGGAGGCCGCGGCCCGCCAGCTCGGCGTGTCGGTGAAGACGGTCAGCCGCTGGGTCGGCGGCGAGACCGAGCCCCGCCTGCGCGAGCTCCGCCGCATCCACGAGGTCTTCGGCGAGGCCCCGCTGGGCTAGCCCGTGGTCAATGTGCCCACCGCCGCCATGGTGGTCACCCTGGCCTGGCACCGAGGTCAGTTGGCCCCCCACCCCTGACTCCAGCGCCAGGTGACTGCATGGGGGTGGCGTCAGCGCGACCCGGACGAGAGGTCGAGCAGCAGGGAGGCGAGCTTGCCGGGGACCGAGAACATGGGCCAGTGCCCGGTGGGGAGCTCCCGGAACGACCACTGGGGGCCGGCGAGGGCGGCGAACCAGGGGTGGCCGGCGGCGATCATCTCGCGCACCTGGGCCAGGGGCAGGCTGCAGGTGATCAGCAGCTTGGGCAGGTCCTGGCGGGCGGGGCTCTTCAGGGAGAGGGGCTGGGTCCAGGTGCGGAGCGGCTGGGCGGTGGCGTGGGCGCGCATGTGGTCGCGCTCGTCCTGGCCGAGTCCCTCCAAGCTGGCGCCCATGGTGCCCTCCAGGTCCTCCCAGGAGGGCATGGGGATCCGCCAGCCATCGCCGGCCTCGTCGACCAGGCGCTCGATCAGCTCCCTGGCGGCGGGCGATTGGAGGTCCATGAAGGCGGTCCCGTCGGGGCTCGGCCCGGCGTCGAGGTAGGCGAGCAGGGAGATGCGCTCGGGGATCCGGTCGGCCACTCCCGTGACCACGTGCCCGGCGTAGCTGTGCCCGACCAGAACGACGTCGTGGAGTTCCTCGCGCTCGACCAGGTCGACGACGTCGGAGATGTAGGTGTCGAGGTCGACCTGGGGACTGGCCAGGTCCGAGCGGTCCTCCAGCCCGGTGAGCGTCACCGGGTGGACGTCGTGCCCGTGGCGGCGGAGCTGGTCGGTGACCGGCTGCCAGGCCCATCCGCCCAGCCAGGCCCCGGCGACGAGGACGTAGGTGGTCATCCGCGCGATCCCTCCTCTGAGTT
>DASUPQ010000294.1 GCA_036280995.1 Actinomycetota bacterium
CTGCTCACCCTCTGGTCCACCACCCAGAACGCCCATCCGCTGCGCCGGGCGGTGAGCCGGGTGGCCGGGCTGGTCCCGGAGCGGATCCGGGTGGTCGCGCCCGACGTCGGCGGCGGCTTCGGCGGCAAGGGGGTGCTGTACCCCGAGGACCTGATCGTCGCCCTGCTCGCCCTGCGCACCGGCCGGCCGGTCAAGTGGGTCGAGGACCGGGCCGAGCACCTGCGCAGCGCCATCCACGCCCGTGAGCAGGTCCACGACATCGAGCTGGGCCTGGACCGCGAGGGCCGCCTGCTGGCGCTGCGCGACCACTTCCTGGTCGACAGCGGCGCCTTCAACCCCCTCGGGCTGGTGATCCCCTACAACACCATCGCCCACCTCCAGGGCCCCTACCGGATGCCGGCGCTGGAGGCAGTGGCCACCGCCGTGCTCACCAACAAGGTGCCGGCCGCACCCTACCGGGGCGCCGGCCGCCCGGAGGCGGTGTTCGCGGTCGAGCGGGCCCTGGAGCGGGCCGCCCGCGCCCTCGACCTCGACCCGGTCGAGCTGCGCCTGCGCAACCTGCTCCGCCCCGACGAGCTGCCCTACCGGGCCGGCATCCTGTACCGGGACGGCGAGCCGCTGGTGCTCGACGGCGGCGACTACCCGGCCGCCCTGCGCCGCGCGGCCGGGCTGGCCGACTACGCCGGGGCCAGGCAGGCCGCGGCCGACGGGCGACGCGTCGGCGTGGGCGTGGCCTGCTACGTCGAGGGCACCGGCATCGGCCCGTTCGAGGGGGCGGCGGTCAGGGTGGAGCGGGACGGACGGGTGCTGGTCCGGACCGGGGCCTGCTCCCAGGGCCAGGGCCACGCCACCGTGCTGGCCCAGGTCTGCGCCGAGCGGCTGGGGGTCGACCCGGACGCGGTCACCGTGGTCGGCGGCGACACCGCCGGGCTGGACCGCGGCTGGGGGACGGTCGCCTCCCGCAGCGCGGTGGTGGCCGGCAACGCGGTGGCCGCCGCCGCCCTGACCGTCCGCGGGCAGGCGGTCGCGCGGGCGGCGGCCATGCTGGAGGTGGCCGAGGCGGACCTGGTCGTCGACGACGGCCGGGTGGCGGTGGCGGGAGCACCGGAACGCGGCCTTGACCTGGGGGACCTGGCCCGCGCGGCCGAGGCTGGCGGGGCCGAGCTGGCCGCCGTCGAGTACTTCGAGCCGCCCACCGTGACCTGGGCCAACGGGGCGCACACGGCGGTGGTCGAGGTCGACCCCGGTACCGGCGAGGTCCGCGTCCTGCGCTATGCGGTGGTCCACGACTGCGGCCGCCCGATCAACCCGGCGATCGTCGACGGCCAGGTCCACGGCGGGGTCGCCCAGGGCATCGGCGGGGCCCTGTTCGAGGAGCTCGTCTACGACGAGGAGGGTCAGCTCCTCTCCGGCACCCTGGCCGACTACCTGGTGCCGACCGCCGCCGACGTGCCGCCGATCGCCCTCGCCCACGCCGAGACGCCCTCGCCCCTGAACCCCCTCGGCGTCAAGGGCGTCGGCGAGGGCGGCGCCATCCCCGGCCCGGCCGCCATCGCCAACGCCGTCGAGGACGCCCTCGGGCCGCGGGGCCAGGTGGTCCGCCGCACCCCGCTCAGCCCGGCCTACGTCCGCTCCCTGCTCGGCTGAGGGCGGCTCAGGTCAGCCAGCAGGCGGCCCGGTGCGCGGGCTGCTTCTCCTCGAGCGGCGGCGGGTCGGTGGCGCAGCGCTCGACCGCGATCGGGCAGCGGCTGTGGAAGCGGCAGCCGCCGGGCGGGTGGATCAGGTCGGGCGGCGTGCCCTGGAGCACGATCCGCTTGCGCCGCGACTCCACCTCGGGGTCGGGGATCGGCACGGCCGACAGGAGCGCCTGGGTGTAGGGGTGCTTGGGGTCCTCGTAGATGGCGTGGCGGTCGCCGATCTCGACGACCTTGCCGGCGTACATGATCGCCACCCGGTGGGAGATGTGCCGCACCACCGACAGGTCGTGGGCGATGAACAGGTAGGTCAGCCCCAGGCGCTCCTGCAGGTCCTGGAGCAGGTTGACCACCTGGGCCCGGATGGAGACGTCCAGGGCCGACACCGGCTCGTCGGCGACGATGAACTCGGGCTCCAGGGCGAGCGCCCGGGCGATGCCGATGCGCTGGCGCTGGCCGCCGCTGAAGGCGTGCGGGTAGCGGTCCACCGCGTTGGCCGGCAGCCCGACCAGCTCCAGCAGCTCGGCCACCCGCTCGGTGGCCGCCTCGATGCTCCGCACCTGCCCATGGACCAGGAGGGGCTCGCCGATGATGTCCAGGATCCGCATCCTGGGGTTGAGGCTGGCGTACGGGTCCTGGAACACCAGCTGCATGCTGCGCCGCAGCCGCCGCAGCGGCTCGCCGGTGGTCGCGGTGATGTCCTGGCCCTTGAAGTAGATGCGGCCGGCGGCGGGCTCGACCCGGCGCAGCACGGCCCGCCCGGTGGTGGTCTTGCCCGAGCCCGACTCGCCCACCAGCCCGAGGGTCTCACCCCGAGCGATCTCGAAGGAGACGTCGTCGACGGCGTGGACGAACAGCTTGTCCTGGCCCCAGAAGCCGGCCCGCCCGATCGGGAAGCGGACGCTCAGTCCCTCGACCCGCAGCAGCGGCTCAGCCGGGGAGCGACCGGGCTCCCGCGGGCTCTCCGTCAGTTGTGGCGAACGCACGCCAGCATGCCACCTCCCTCCCATCGTAGTCGGCCAGCGGCGGCATCTCCTGGACGCACTGCTCCACCGCGAGCGGGCATCGTGGCTCGTACGGGCAGCCGGGCGGCGGGTCCAGCAGCTCGGGCGGGACCCCTTCGATGCCGCTCAGCCGGTGCTGGACCAGGTCCAGGCGGGGGGTGGAGCTCAGCAGCCCGGCGGTGTAGGGATGGCCCGGGCGGCGGAACAGCTCGGGCGCCGACCCGGTCTCGACGATCTTGCCCCCGTACATGACCGCGACCCGGTGGCAGACGCCGGCCACCACCCCGAGGTCGTGGGTGATGAGCAGCACGGCCAGCTGCAGCCGCTGCTGCAGCTCGGCGATGAGCTCCAGGATCTGGGCCTGGATGGTGACGTCGAGCGCGGTCGTGGGCTCGTCGGCGATCAGCAGCTCCGGCTCGCAGGCCAGGGCCATGGCGATCATGACCCGCTGGCGCATGCCGCCGGACAGCTCGTGCGGGTACTGGTCGGCCCGCCGGCGCGGCGAGGCCACCCCGACCAGCTCCAGCAGCTCCACTACCCGCTCGTGGGCCTGCTTGCGGCTCATGCCCAGGTGGCGGCGGAGCACCTCGCCGATCTGGGTCTTGACCGGGAACAGCGGGTTCAGCGAGGTCATGGGGTCCTGGAAGACCACCGCCAGCTCCTTGCCGCGGATGCGGCCGGCCAGGCGCGCGCCCTCGGGGCCGAGCAGCGAATGGCCCTTCCAGCGGATCTCGCCGTGGGTGACCTTCCCCGGGAGCTCGATCAGACCGAGGATGGCCTGGGCGGTGACGCTCTTGCCCGACCCGGACTCGCCGACCAGGCCGAGCGTCTCGCCCCGGTCCAGCGACAGGCTGACGTCGCGGACGGCATGGGCCACGCCCCGCCGGGTGTAGAAGCGGACCTGGAGGTCCTCGACCTCGAGCAGCTTGGCCGTTGGCGCGCTCATGTGACCGACCCCTGACGCATCTCGGTCGCCGAGCGGGCGAAGCGCTTCTCGCGCTCCTGGGGGTCGGCGGCCACCCGCAGCCAGCTCGCGAACAGGTTGATCCCGAGCACGGTGAGGGCGATGGCCAGCCCCGGCCAGGTGATGATCCACCAGCCGTTGAACAGGTAGTCGCGGCCCTGGGCGACCATCAGCCCCCAGGAGACCTGCGGGGGCTGGATGCCGACGCCGAGGAAGGACAGGGCCGCCTCGGCCAGGATGATCCGGGCGAACTCGAGCACGGCCAGGGTGAGCAGCGGCGAGGTCAGGTTGGGCAGGATGTGCCGCAGGACCACCCGCTTGGAGGGGCAGCCGACGATCTCGGCCGCCTCGACGTACGGCATCTCCTTGACGCTCAGCACCACCCCCCGGGTGATGCGGGCGTACACCATCCAGCCGTTGAGGGCCAGGACCACGATGATGGTGGTCATGCTCGGCCCGATGGCGGCCAGGATGATGAGCACCAGCAGCAGGCCCGGGAAGGCGACCTGGGTGTCGACCACCCGCATGATGATCGAGTCGGTGCGCCCGCCCCGGTAGCCGGCGATCAGGCCCATGAGCGTGCCGAAGGTCCCGGCGAGCAGCACCACCGACGCCCCGACGACCAGCGACACCCGCGAGCCGTAGATCATCCGGGAGAGGATGTCGCGCCCGAGCCCGTCGGCCCCCAGCGGGTTCTCCAGGCTGCCCTCGGGGTACCAGAACGGCGGCCGGAGGCGGTTCTGGAGCGACTGCGCCGCCGGGTCGTGTGGCGCCAGCAGCGGCGCGAACACCGCCGTCAGCACCAGCAGGGCCAGCACGCCGACGCCGAACAGGCCCGCCTTGTCGCTCCACAGCTCGCCCAGCGCGCCCCGGACGGACCGGATGACCTCGTAGGGCCGCCCGCGCAGGAACATCTGGTGCTGGGCGGCGTGCTCGGTCTCCCGCCGTCGCCGCTTGCCGAGATCGGGTTCGCGTCCCTTGACCGTTGCCATGTCACACCAGCTTGATCCGGGGGTCGACCGCCCGGTAGAGGACGTCGATCACCACGTTGATGACCACCACCATGACGGCGACCACGAAGACGATCGCCTGGAGCAGGATCAGGTCCTGGTTGTTGAGGGCCTGGTCGGCCAGGAAGCCGATGCCAGGCCAGGCGAAGACGGTCTCCACCACCACCGAGTAGCCGGCCAGGGCGCGGATCAGCTCCCAGCCGGTCAGGGTCAGCGCCGGGATCGAGGCGTTGCGCAGCGCATGGAAGCCGACCACCCGGGCCCGCGGCATGCCCTTGGCCTTGGCCGTCTTGACGTACTGCTGGTTCAGCTCGTCGATCATGGACGACCGCACGATCATGGCGATCCGCCCGAGGGCGGGGAACGCCAGCGTCAGCGTCGGCAGGACCAGGTGCGCGGGCGTTCCCATCCCGGCGGTGGGGAGCATGTTGAGCGTGACCGAGAAGGCGATGATGAGCAGCAGGCCGAGCCAGAACTGCGGGATCGACAGTCCCGCCAGGCTGAGCACGACGGCCGTCCGGTCCAGCGCTCCCCCGGGCCGGAGCGCGGCCAGCACGCCCAGCGGGACGCCGAGCACGACCGCGATGGCGATGGCCAGCAGCACGAGCTGGAAGGTGTTGGGCAGCGCGTCCAGGACGGCGTCGATGGCCGGCCGCCGCTGCCAGACCGAGGTGCCGAAGTCCCCGCTGGCCAGGTCGCCGATGTAGTCCCCGAACTGCTCGGTGATGGGCCGGTCGAGGCCGAGCTCGTGCCGGAAGGCTGCCCGCTCCTCGGGGGACGCGCTCAGCGGGAGCATCGTCTTGGCCGGGTCGCCCACCATGCGCGTGAAGATGAACACCATGATGGTGACCCCGACGACCACCAACAGGCCCTGCGCGATCCTTCTGACGACGAAGCGACCCATGCTGCCTCCGTCCTGCCCGGGCCGACCGGCGGTTCAGCTCTGTGCCGTCGACATGCCGCTGACGATCAGCTTGGCGTCCACGCGAGGCTGCCAGGTCAGCCGCTCGCTCATCCCGTAGATGTCCTCGATGTTGAGCAGGAAGGTGAAGTAGGCCTTGTCGCAGGCGAGCTTGCCGGCCTGCTGGTACTGCTGCAGGCGGGAGCCCTCGTCGATGTTGGTGCGGGCCTCGGTGACCAGGCGCTTCAGCTCAGGGTCGCTGTTGGAGGTGCCGCTGCCGCCCTCGGCATAGTAGTTGGAGTACTGGCGGTCGGCGTCCAGCAGCTCGTTGGAGCTGGACACGAAGATGGCGTCCGGACGGTTGGGCTGCTGGAACAGGTGCTTCAGGTAGGTGTCGAAGTCGTAGTTGGACACCTTGACCTTCAACCCGGCGTCCTGCCAGAAGCCCGCCACCGCCTGGATCGTCTCGGCGTCCTTGAGCCAGCGCCCGGTCTCCCCGACCAGCTCGATCTGCTTGCCGACGGCGCCGGCCTCCTGCAGCAGGGACTTGGCCTTGGCCGGGTCGTAGGCGTAGGGCTGCAGGTCGGGGTTGTAGCCGAACATCTGCGGGCTGAGGATCTGGCAGGTGTCGACCTTGGCCAGGCCGCCGAACAGCTGGCTGGCCAGGGCCTGCTTGTCGACCGCGTAGTTCAGGGCCTGCCGGACCCGCTCGTCCTGGGTGATGCTGCCGCGGGCGTTGAGGATGATCATCGGGTGCTCGAGGCCCTGGAGATGGGCCGACTTCGGCGCCCGCTCGACGTCCTCGGGGAGCAGGTTGGTGATCAGGTCGTACTCGCCGGCCAGCAGCCCGGACATGCGGGCGCCGCCCTCGGGGACGAACTTGTAGGTCACCTGGGTGATCTGCGGCTTGGCGCCCCAGTAGTTGGGGTTGGCCTCGAGCACGATCTGGTTGCCCCGGCCCCACTCCTTGAGCTGGTATGGCCCGGTGCCGGCGGGCTTGTCGGCGAAGGCCGCATCGGACGAGTACTGGGCCGGGACCATCTTCATCCAGTACATGCGGGATGGCAGCAGCGGGTCGGGGCCCTTGGTCTCGATGTTGACGGTGAGGTCGTCGACCTTGGTCGCCCCGGTGATGGTGCTGAAGAAGCTGGCCTGCTCGGAGTTGAACTTGGGGTCGATCACGCGGGTGACGCTGGCCACCACCGCGTCGGCGTTGAAGGGCTCGCCGTTGCTGAACTTGATGTCGGGCCGGAGCTTGAACTCCCAGGTCTCCTCGCCCTTGCGGGTCGGGGCGGCGGTGGCCAGTCCCGGCTGGAGCTCGCCGGCGGCGTCCCGGGCCATCAGGGTCTCGTAGATGTTGTCGTTGACCGCCCGCTCGTTGCCATCGTCCCTGACCTGGGGGTCGAGCGTGGTCGGCTCGGCGCCGATGGCGATGGTGATCGCCGAGCTGGCGGCGCCTGACTGGTCATTCCCGCCGCCGCCGCAGGCCGCGGCGAGCAGCGCCAGGATGGCGAGTACGGCAACCATGCGAGGAGCTCTCATGCCCCACTCCTTTCGGCCAATCCCTGAAGGATGGTCGCCAGGCCCGTCGACCATGACCGGCATGCCGACGCAGACGGGCAGGGATCGAGAATGTTCCGGCGTATGAACCTCACCGCCCACCGCTTGCTCGATCGGCTCTCCGGAGGGTGCCGCGGGCGATTTATCTTGACGTTCAGATGGTTTCGCGTCAAGGTGGCTGTATGCGGCTGATCGTGGCCATGACCGGCGCGCCGGGGACGATCTACGGGGTGCGCTTGCTGGAGGCCCTGCGCGACACCCCGGTCGAGACCCACCTGGTGATGTGCGGCTGCTCCCGGCGGGCCATCCTGGCCGAGACGGGACGCGAGCCGGGGGCCGTGCGCCGGCTGGCCGACCACGCCTACCAGCCGGCCAACCAGGCGGCGCGGATCTCCAGCGGCTCGTTCCTGACCGAGGGGATGGTCATCGCCCCGTGCTCCCCCCTGACCTTGGCCAGGATCGTGACCGGGCTGGCCGGCAACCTGGTGCAGCGGGCCGCCGACGTGGTCCTGAAGGAGGGGCGGCCGCTGCTGCTGGCGGTGAGCGAGCCGCCCGCCGGCGACTTCCAGGCGGCCAACCTGCGCCGCGCCGCCCGGGTCCCGGGCGTGGCCGTGACCCGGCTGCCGCCGCCAGGAAGCGAGCCGGCCGACCGGGTCGTGGCCCGTCTCCTGGACCGGCTCCGCCTCAGGGTGTGAGCGGCCGTCGGCGGCCAAGCGGCAGCAGCAGCAGCGGCAGCAGCGCGCTGACGGCCAGGACGGGCCGGAGCCCGAAGGCGGCCGAGGCGGCGCCGATGCCGGCCCCGGCCGCGGCCGCCAGCCCGATCTGGGCCGACCGGAAGGCGCCGAGCAGCATGCCGGAGCCGCCGTAGCGCTCGAAGGCGAGCACGTTGGCCACCGGGCCGAGCCCGCTCACGAAGGCGGCGAAGGCCACCGCGGCCAGCGGCGCGACCGGGGCCGGGAGCAGCGTCCAGCAGGCGCCGAGCATGGCCAGGAGGAGGCCGAGGCGGCGGGCGATCCGGTAGCTGCCGGCCTGGTCGGCGGCGTTGCCGGAGACGAGCTTGGCCGGGACCGACAGCAGCCGGGCGGCGGCCAGCAGCAGCGCCGCCGTGGCCGGGGACAGGCCCCAGGCGGTGACCGCGAACGAGGGCAGGAAGGCCACCGTGCCGTACTGGGAGGCGGCCGCCACCCCGCCGACCAGCAACGGCGACGCGAGCAGCCGGCGCAGGACCTCGCCCGGGCCCGACGCATCGCCGGCGGTGGTGGGCGCCGGCGCGCCGGGCAGCGGCGCGACCGCGGCCGCCAGGGCGGTGGCCAGGGCAAGGACGGCCACGGCCACGAACGACGTGCGCCAGCCCCAGACGCCGGCGAGCGCGGCCAGCAGCGCCGCCAGGGCCAGCCCGCCCGAGAAGGCGACCCCGAACACGCCCATGGCCAGGCCGCGGCGGCTTCCGCCGAGGACCCCGACCGCCCGCAGCCCGGCGGCGAAGAACACGCCCGAGCCGAGACCGAGCAGCGCCTGGCCCAGCAGGAAGCTCGGCGGGCCCTGGCTGGTCGCGGCGACCAGCCCGCCCGCGGCGGCGACGGCCAGCCCGGCGACCGTCCCCTGCCGTGTGCCCCGGCGGGCCAGCAGGGCGCCGCCGCCCAGGTTGCCGACGGCGATCGCCGCCGAGACCAGCCCCAGCGCCAGCCCGGCGCCGCGCAGGTCCAGGCCGAGCTCCTCGCGCAGCAGCGGCAGGAGGGGCGCGAGCAGGGACTCGCCGGTGGTGACGGCCAGGTAGCCGACGGTGGCCGTGGCGAAGCCGAGCGCCGGCCCCGCCCGCTGCCTCAAGCATCCACCCCTGACGTCCGCTGTCCTGAACAACTATCTTATCGTCGAGAGATAACCTGGAAAGGAGACGGAGCCATGGCCAAGTCGCTCGGCGACCGGCTGCCCCAGACGGTCCTGCGGGCCTTCGACGGCAACGACCTCGAGGCCAAGGTCGGGCCCGCCCACCTGCTGGTCACCGTGGACCCCGACGGCAGCCCGCGCCCGTGCATGCTGAGCGCCGGCGAGGTCCTGGCCCCCGACGACCGGCGGCTCCGGGTGCTGCTGTGGGCGGGCACCGGCACCTCCCGGAACCTGGCCGCCGGCGGCCCGGTGCTGCTCTGCTACGTGGAGGGCGGCGACGTGGTCTACGTCAAGGGCGACCCCCGGCCGCTGCCCCGCGAGGGTCGTGGCGGCTTCGAGCGGTTCGAGATCCAGGTCCGGGCGGTCGAGACCGACCGCCACGCCGGGCTGCCGGTCACCGGGGGCATCACCTTCGGGGTCGACGGTGGGGACCGGGCCGCGGTGGCCCGGGGCTGGGAGCGCCAGCTGGCCGCGCTCAGGGCCTGACGCCGAGCCGCGTCGCCCGCGCGCGCTGCTCGCCCCAGCGCCGGACCAGGTCGTGTTCGACCCCGAAGTGGTCCAGGACCCGGCCCACGGTGTGGTCGACCATCTCGTCCAGGCTCCGGGGACGGGCGTAGAACGCCGGCAGGGGCGGCATCACCAGGGCGCCGGCCTGGGCGACCCGGAGCATGTTCTCCAGGTGGATCACTGACAGCGGGGTCTCGCGCACCAGCAGCAGCAGCCGACGGCCCTCCTTGAGGGTCACGTCGGCGGCCCGGTGGACCAGGCTCTCGGAGACGCCGGTGGCGATGGCGGCCAGGGACTTCATGCTGCAGGGGGCGACCACCATGCCGTCGGTGAGGAAGGACCCGCTGGCCAGGGGGGCGGACAGGTCGCCCTCGTCATGGACCTGGTCGGCCAGGTCCCGCACCGCGTCGGGGTTGCGGTCGGTCTCGGCGATGATGGTCCGCCGCGCCCATTCGCTCATGACCAGGTGGGTCTCGACCGAGGTGTCGCGCAGCGTCTCCAGCAGCCGGACGCCGTAGATCACGCCGGTCGCGCCGGTCATGGCGATCACCAGCCGCTCCGGCCGCGGGTCATGCTCCCGCCGCTCCACCGCCTCCCCCATCCCGCCCCTCAGGCTCGCTCAGCGCGTCTTGTACGGCCCGCTGGTGATGCCGTAGATGTTGCCATCCGGCGCCCGGAAGTGCGCCCAGGTGAACTTCTCCCAGCTGTGGTTCTCGTGCAGGAACTCCACGCCGCGGCCCTCCAGCTCGGCCCGGGCCGCCTCCAGGTCCTCGACCAGGAACTCCACCACCGGCCCGGTGTCGAACTCGCCGTAGTGCTCGTGGCCGGGCCCGAAGACCTCCACCCATTCCCCGCCCGGCGCGACCAGCACCGTCAGGGCCGGGCTCTGGTGGAACACCGACAGCCCCAGCATCTCGCGGAAGAACGCGACGGTGGCGTCGTACCGCTCGGTCGCGGTCCCGACCCAGACCAGCCCCTTGATCTCCATCAGGTGGACCCCCTTTCGACCGGGGGGCCGGGCTTGAGCCCCCCGGACCCCCGTTGCCGTGCCTTGGCTTCCTGGATGCGGCGGAACAAGCGCTCGGGATGCAACGGGAGCTCGCTCAGGTCGACCTGGAGCGGCGCCAACGCGTCGGCGACGGCGCTGGCGATGGCGGCCGGCGGCGAGACCGCCCCGCCCTCGCCGACCCCCTTGATGCCGAACGGGTTGCGGTCGGACAGGAAGGTCTGGTGGCCGACCTGGATCGGTGGCACCTCGGCGGTGGTCGGGACCAGGTAGTCCATGTAGCTGCCGGTCAGCAGCTGGCCGCCGTCGTCGTAGACGACCTCCTCGAGCAGCCCGTTGCCGATCCCGTGGGCGACGCCGCCGTGGACCTGCCCCTCGACCACCGTGGGGTTGAGCATCTGGCCGCAGTCGTCGACGGTGACATAGCGGAGCAGCCGGACGAACCCGGTGTCCTCATCGACCTCCACCGCCACCACGTGGGTGCCCGAGGCGAAGGTGACGGTCGGCGGGACGAAGTACCGCTGGGCCTCCAGGCCCGGCTCGGCGCCCTCCGGCAGCCGGCTGCGCGGCCCCGGCGCGCAGGCCGCCGCCACCTCGGCGAGCGTCACCCCCGTTCCCGGGGCTCCCCGGGCCGAGACCCGGCCGTCGGCCAGCTCCAGGTCGGCCGGGTCGACCTCCAGCAGCCCGGCGGCCAGGTTCAGAATCTTGTCCCGCACGGCCTGGGCGGCGAGCCCGACCGCGGTCCCGGCGGTGACGGCGCTGCGGCTGGCGAAGGTGCCGATGCCGTAGGCGATCAGGGCGGTGTCGCCCGCCCGCACGGTGACCTGATCGGGATGGACGCCCAGCTGGTCGGCGCAGACCTGGGCCAGGGTCGTCTCCAGGCCCTGGCCGTGGGGCTTGGCCCCGGTCACGACCAGCACGTGCCCGGTCGGGTCGACCCGGACGACGGCGCCCTCATGGGGGCCGTAGCCCGAGCCCTCCACGTAGGAGGAGACGCCGATCCCCATCCGCCGGCCCTCGGCCCGCCAGGCGGCCTGCCGGGCGCGCTGGGTGTCGTACCCGAACAGCTCCAGGGCGCTGGCCAGCTGGCCGGGGAAGTCGGCCTGGTCGTAGACGACGTCGACCCCGTCCCGGTAGGGCATGCCCATCGGGTACGGCATGGCCTCGGGCGGGATGAGGTTGCGCCGGCGGACCTCGACCGCGTCCAGCCCGCGCTCGGCCGCGATCAGGTCCACCATCCCGTCCATGGCGAACACCGCCTCGGGCCGCCCGGCGCCGCGGACCGGGGCCACGGGCGCCTTGTTGGTCAGGACGTTGCGGCCCTCGAAGGCGTAGGCGTCGATGCGGTACTGGCCGCGCAGGTGGGCGGCGGCGTTGTAGGAGACGGTGATGGCGTACGGGTTGTAGGCGCCGCTGTCGACCAGGAAGCGGTCGCGCAGGGCCAGGATGCGCCCATCGGCGTCGTAGCCGGCCTCCAGGTCGTGGACCTGGTCGCGGGCGTGCCTGGTGGTCGTCAGGTTCTCGCGCCGGTCCTCCAGCCACCGCACCGGCCGCCGCAGGTGCATGGCCAGGAACGGGACCAGGACGTCCTCGCTGTAGACCCCGGTGCCGAAGCTGCCGCCCATGTCCGGGGCGATGAAGCGGACCCGCTCGGCGGGCAGGGCGAGCATGGCGGCCAGGTAGGCGCGGAGCAGGTGCGGGCGGGCGTTGGTCCCCCAGACGGTCAGCTCCTCGCGGCCCGGGTCCCAGCTCGCCACCACGCCCCGGGTCTCCATGGCGTTGGCCGCCTGCCGGCCCATGGCGAAGCGCTGGCGCAGCCGGAACGGGGCCGCGGCCAGAGCGGCGTCGACGTCGCCGGTCGAGAAGGCGAAGCGGGCGGCCAGGTTGCCACCCAGCTCGGGATGGAGCACCGGCGCCGCCGGGTCGAGCGCCGTCTCGGGGTCGAGCACCGCCGGCAGCGGCTCGTAGTCGACCTCGACCAGCTCCAGGCCGTCCTCGGCCCGGTAGCGGTCGGCGGCCACCACCACCGCCAGGGGCTGGCCGACCCAGTGGACCCGGTCTGTGGCCAGCACCGGCATGGGGCAGGAGGGGACCTCGAGGGGCACCTTCTCGACCAGCGCCGGGGAGATCTCGGTGCGGGCACCCTCGGGGAACCGGCCGACCCGGCCCTCCAGGTCCGCGGCGGTGAGGACCGCGACCACGCCGTCGGCCTCGCGGGCGGCGGCGACGTCCAGGTGGGTGACCAGGCCGTGAGCGACCTCGCTGCGCACCACGGCCGCGTGCAGCAGGCCGGGCAGGCGCAGGTCGGCGACGTAGGTGCCGGCGCCGGTGAGCAGCCGCCGGTCCTCCTTGCGGCGCAGCCGCCGCCCCACCCAGCGCTCAGCCACCCGGCCCTCCCGTTCCCCGGGGAGCGACGCGTGAGCCCCCCGGACCCCCAGCCCCTGCCTCCCGGAGCTTGCCGGCGGCGGCCTGCACGGCGGCGACGATGTTCTGGTAGCCGGTGCAGCGGCACAGGTTGCCGCTCAGGTAGGCGCGGATCTCCTGCTCGCCGGGGTCGGGATCGTCGGCCAGGAGCTCGCAGACGCTCATCAGGAACCCGGGGGTGCAGAAGCCGCACTGGAGACCGTGGTGCTCGGAGAACGCCTCCTGGATGGGGTGGAGCGGCCCGTCGGGGTCGGCCAGTCCCTCGACGGTGCGCAGCTCCGAGCCCTGGGCCTGGAGGGCGAACAGCAGACAGGAGCGGACCGAGCGGCCGTCGAGCAGGATGGTGCAGGCCCCGCAGACGCCGTGCTCGCAACCGAGGTGGGTGCCGGTGAGGCCGAGCTCGTCGCGGAGGAAGTCGGCCAGGGTGGTCCGCGGCTCGGCCGACCCCCGCAGCGAGCGCCCGTTGACCCGCAGCTCGATCTCACGCCTGGCCATCTGGCCCTTCCTCCTTCCCCTCCGCCCGGGCCCTGGCCGTGGCCAGCGCCCGCCGGGTCAGCACCCTGGCCACCTGCCGGCGGTAGCCGGCCGAGCCGTGCAGGTCCGAGGTGGGCGAGATCGCCTCGTCGACCGCGGCCGCCGCCTCGTCCAGCAGCTCGTCGCTGGGCCGCTCCCCCTCCAGCAGCGTCTCGGCCCGGCGTGCCCGCACCGCCCGCTCGCCCACGCCGATCAGGGTCAGCCGCGCCAGCGCCACCGAGCCGTCGGAGGTCAGCCCCAGCAGGGCGCCGACCCCGACGATGGCGAAGTCCCCGTGGCGGCGGGCCAGCTCCACGAAGGTCGAGCCGACCCGGCCGCCGGGCAGGGTCAGGCGCAGCTCGGTGATGAGCTCGTCGGGCTCCAGGGTCGTGGTGAAGTAGCTGACCAGCAGGTCCTCGACCGGCACCGTCCGGGTCCCTCGGGGGCCGACCACCTGGCACTCGCCGTCCAGGGCCAAGGCCAGGGCCGGCCACTCGGCGGCCGGGTCGGCATGGGCCAGGCTGCCCCCCACCGTCCCCCGGTTGCGGATGGCCACGTGCCCGACCTGGGCCACCGCCTCGGCGAGCATGGGGCAGCGCCGGCCCAGGCCGGGCAGCCGCTCGACCGCCCGCTGCCTGGCCAGGGCGCCGATCACCAGCCGGTCGCCGTCGGCGCCCAGGTGGTCCAGCCCGGCCACGCCGTTGAGGTCGACCAGGACCGACGGGGCGGCCAGCCGGAATGCCAGCAGGGGCACCAGGCTCTGGCCGCCGGCCAGCGCCTTGGCCTCGTCGCCGTGCTCGCCCAGGGCCGCGACCGCCTCCTCGAGGCTGGCCGGGGCGACGTACTCGAACGGCGGGGGCTTCACGGCACACCCCTCCCGGCCATCGGCGCGTCAGTCCCGGCGGGTCCGCTGCCAGAGGTCGCCGAAGACCTCGTCCAGGTCGACCCGGTCCACCCCCGGGGTCGAGATCTCCTGGGGGTAGTTGGCCTTGCGGGTGGCGTCGATGCCCACCTTGGTGACCAGGTGGGAGCCGCCCGCCGGGTCGTAGGAGGCGGGGTCGAGGGGCGACCCGCGGGCGTGGGAGACCACGAAGGCGTCGGTGTCGAAGCGCACCCGGGTGGCGATGGCATGCCACACGTCGGCGTCGTTGGTGATGTCGACGTCGTCGTCCACCACCACCACGTACTTGAGGAACGGGTCGGCGGTGAAGGCGGCCATGGCCGCGTTCTTGGGGTCGCCCTCGATCAGCTTCTCCATCTGCACGTAGCAGATGTAGCGCGAGCGCCCCGACGGGGGCACGTACACCGCCTTGACCCCGCCGCTGGCGATGCGGCAGGTCTTGTAGATCTGGCTGTTGCGGGTCACGCCCGACAGCAGCAGGTTGTCGCGGTGGCCCACGAACGAGCTGTGGTAGTGGGCGTTCCTGCGCATGGTCACGGCCTTGACGTGCACCACCGGGTTGTTGCGCTCGGGCCCGTAGGTGCCCGGGTACTCGCCGAACGGCGCCTCGGGCTCGCGCTCGGTGGGGTCGATCTCGCACTCCAGGACGATCTCCGCCCAGGCCGGCACCTCCAGGTCGATGGTCTCGCAGCGCACCAGCTGCAGGGGCTCGCCCAGCATGGCCCCGGCGATGGTGAACTCGTCCACGTCGATGCCGGTGAAGCTCAGGCAGCCGAGCTCGACCGCCGGATGGACCCCGGTGAACACGGCCATGGGCGTCGGCTGCCCGCGCTTGATGTTCTTGCGCATGATGTAGTGGCCGTGGGCGGTCTCGGAGATCTGGATGCCGAACTTGTTGCGGCTCTTGACCTGGAGCCGGTAGATGCCGACGTTGGCGACCCCGGTGTCGGGGTCCTTCATGGTGTCGTAGCCGAGGGTGATGTAGCGGCCCTGGAAGGCCTCGAAGCCGGGGTCGACCTGGCCGGAGTCCAGCTCGTGGTACTTGAGGGTCGGGAGCTTGGTGACGTCGACGTCGTCCCCGGTGAGGATGACCTCCTTGACCGGTCCGGTGTCGACGACCTCGGGCGGGATCGGCCGGTCCTCCCGCTTCATGTACTCGAGCACGAAGTCGCGCGGGGTGGCGTCGATCGGCAGGCCGATGGCCATGGCCAGGCGCGGGAAGCTGGCGTGCAGGTTGGTCACGCAGGGCAGGGACGAGCCCTTGATGTTCTCGAAGATGACCAGCGGGAAGCGGCGCTCCTGCTCCAGGCGCCACAGGATGGCGGTGGCCTCGTAGACGGGATCCACCTCGCGCTTGACGCGCAGCACCTCCTCGGGGTGGTGCTGCTCGAGGAAGTCGATGAACGACTGGAGATCTTGCGCCATCGGGCCTCCCGCAGGGAGATATCTTAACGTCGTGGTAGTTTCGCACCTGGCGTTCCGTCGGTGCAAGGGAGGTGACATGCGGTTCTCGCGGGCGGCCGCGTCGCTGCCGCCCTCCGGCATCCGGGAGCTCATGGAGCTGGCCTGGGCGGCCGGGGACGTGATCCACCTGGAGGTCGGGGAGCCCAGCTTCGCCACGCCCCGGCACGTGGTCGAGGCCGCCGACCGCGCCGCCCGGGACGGCTGGACCCGCTACGTGCAGAGCGCCGGGGTGCCGGCCCTGCGTGACGCGGTCGCGGCCAAGGTTCGCCGGCTGAACGGCTATTCGGTCGAGCCGGACCAGGTGATCGTCACCGCGGGCGGGATCGAGGCGATCTACCTGGCCATGCTCGGGGTGCTGGAGCCGGGCGACGAGGTGCTGCTGCCCGACCCGGGCTGGCCCAACTTCCGGATGATGGCGCGGCTGGTCCACGCGGCCGAGCGGCTGTACCCGCTCCGCCCCGAGCTGGGCTTCCTGCCCGCCGCCGAGGACCTGGAGCGGGCCGTCGGGCCACGCACCAGGGCGATCGTGCTGAACTCACCGTCGAACCCGCTGGGCACGATCATCCCCCCCGACCGCCTGCGCGAACTTCTCGACCTCGCCGCCGAGCATGACCTCTGGCTGATCTCCGACGAGTGCTACGACGCCATCACCTTCGATGGCAGCTTCGCCAGCCCGGCCGCCCTCGGCCACCCGGACCGGGTCATCTCCTGCTACAGCTTCTCCAAGACCTACGCGATGACCGGCTGGCGGGTCGGCTACCTGGTCGTCCCGGCCGGGGTGCCGTCCCCGCTCGGCCGGCTCCAGCAGGCGCTGCTGTCATGTGTCAACGCGCCGGCCCAGCTGGCGGCGCTGGCCGCCCTCACCGGGCCCCAGGAGCAGGTCGCCCGGATGCGCGACGCCTACCGAGAGCGGCGCGACCGGCTGGTGGCGCTGCTGGAGCAGCTGGGCGTGGCCTGCCACCGGCCGGCCGGCGCCTTCTACGCCTGGGTCGACGTCGCCGACCGGGCGCCCAGTGCCCGCCAGTTCGCCCTGGAGCTGCTCCGCCACCAGCGCGTCGCGGTCGCGCCCGGCACCGCCTTCGGTCCCGCCGGTGAAGGCTGGGTCCGCCTCTCCCTGGCCGCCGAGACCGACGCCCTCCTCGAAGGGGCACGCCGTCTGGCGGGATTCTCGCTCAGCTGACCTCGTCCCGTGGCGGCTCATCGGCGCCGTCCTCTGCTGCGCTGGGCGGGTCGCCTGCGCTGTCCGGAGGGAGGTGCGCTGGACCTGGACTGGGCATTGCTGGCCCGCCTGCCGCCGGTCGCCGCGCTGGACCGAGCACCCGTTGGGGCCGTCGTCGTGGCTGGCCGCCGGGCTGCCGGCTGGGTCGTCGTGGTCGGTGGTCGGCCGGAGGTTCCTTCGAAGGCGACCAGGAGCGGGGTGGCCACGAACACCGAGGAGTAGGTGCCGACCAGGATCCCGACCAGCAGGGCCAGGGCGAAGTCGGTCAGGGTGTCGCCGCCGAGCACGAACAGGGCGGCCAGGATGAACAGGGCTCCGAGCCCGGTGTTGATGGTGCGGGGGATGGTCTGCAGGCAGGCGTCGTTGGCCAGCCGGTCCAGCGGCTCCCGGGTGCGGCCGCGGAGGCGTTCGCGGATGCGGTCGAACACCACCACCGAGTCGTTGACCGAGTAGCCGATGACCGTCAGCAGGGCGGCCAGGAACACGCCGTCCAGCGGCTTGCCCAGCCAGGCGAACAGGCCCAGCAGGATGGCGACGTCGTGGAACATGGCCAGCACGGCCGCCGCCCCGAAGGTCCAGCGGAACCGCACGGCCAGATACCCGAGCTGGACGACCAGGGCGATGCCGAGGGCGATCAGGGCCTTGCGGCGCAGCTCGGCGCCGATGGTGGGGCCGATGAACTCGTCCCGGAGCTCGGTGACCCGGCCGGCGGCGGCGGTGACGGCCTCCCCGACCCGCTCCTCGCCGGCCTGGTCGAGCTGGGCGGTGCGCACGGTCAGGTTGCCGTCCCCCGACGCCTGCACGACCGCCCGGGGGAAGCCGGCCTCGGCCAGGGCCTGGCGGGCGGCGTCGAGGTCGACCGGCCGCTCGGTCTGGTACTCGAGCAGGCGGCCGCCGGTGAACTCGACCCCGAGGTTGGGGCCGCGCACGACCAGGCCGGCGGCGGCCAGCAGCAGCGCCACCAGCGAGCCGGCCAGCCACCAGCGGGCCCGGCCGAGCAGGTCCGGTCCCCGGGTGGCCAGCCAGGCGGCCAGCCGGCCGCCGCCGTCCAGCCCGAGCAGCCCGGGACGCCGGCGGACCGCGGCCGCCCGGGCCACCAGCTCGACCAGGACCCGGGTGACGACCAGGGCGGTGAACAGCGACACCAGCACCCCGACCGACAGGGTGACCCCGAACCCCCGCACCGCCCCCGAGGCCAGGAAGAACAGCAGCCCGGCGGCGAGCAGGGTGGTGACGCTGGCGTCGGCGATGGCGCTGAGCGCCTTGGTGAAGCCGCGCTCCAGCGACGACCGCAGCCGGGCCCCGGCCCGGTGCTCCTCGCGCATCCGCTCGAACACCAGCACGTTGGCGTCCACGGCCATCCCGATGGCCAGCACGAACCCGGCGATCCCGGGCAGGGTCAGGGTCGAGCCCACGGCCAGCAGCACCGCGAACGACAGCAGCCCGTAGGCGAGCAGGGCGACCGAGGCCAGCCCGCCCAGCAGCCGGTAGTAGGCGACCATGTACAGCATCGTCAGGGCCGCGCCGACCACGGCCGCCAGCACGCTGGCCCGGATCGCGGACTCCCCCAGGGTCGGGCCGACGGTACGCTGCTCCACCACCTCCACCGGGACGGGCAGCGCGCCCGCCCGGACGAGCAGGGCCAGCTCCCCGGCCTCCTCGCCGGTGAAGTCGCCGGTGATCACCGTCTGGCCGCCGGTGATCCCCTGCTCGCAGGCGACCGAGGGGTCGACCTGGGGGCTGGAGATGACCTGGCGGTCGAGCACGATGGCCACCCGCCGCCTGGGGTCGCCGGCCGGCTGGCAGGCCGCGGTGCCGGTCAGCTCGGCCCAGCGGCGGCCGCCGTCGCCCTGGAACTCGATCGCGACCTGCCAGCGCGTCTGGAGCTGGGGGTCGAGCTCGGCCCGGGCGTCGCCCACCGCCTCCCCGGTCAGGGCGGCCGGGCCCAGGCGCAGGCGGCCGCCGTCCTCGCCGGCCAGGACCAGGCCGTCCTCGCCGGCCGGCCGGGTGGTCCCGGTCGGCTCGCCGGCCTCGGCTGCGGGGTCGGCCAGGCCGAGCACCGGGTGGAACGTCAGCTGGGCCGTCCTGCCGATGACCTCGGTGGCCTCCTCGGGGTCGTAGACGCCGGGGAGCTCGACGATGACCCGCCGGTCGCCGGAGCGCTGCAGGGTCGGCTCGGCCACACCGAGCTGGTCGACCCGGCGCCGCAGCACCTCCAGGGTGCGGGCCAGGGTGTCGCCGTCGACCGGCTGGCCGGAGCCGTCCTTGGCTTCCAGGACGATCTGGGTGCCGCCGCGCAGGTCCAGGCCCAGCCGGGCCGGCTTGGTGACCACCATCCAGCCGGCCGCGCCGACCAGCAGCAACACGGCGACCAGACGCCACCCAAGGTGACGAGACAACAGAAGGAACCTCCAGCGGTAGCCCACGCCGCACGGGAGGCGGCGCGGGAGGGCGATCAGGCCGGC
>DASUPQ010000295.1 GCA_036280995.1 Actinomycetota bacterium
CTGGCCCCGGTGGCCAGGGACAGCTTCGCCCAGCAGCCGCTGATCGCGTTCATCACCCTGGTCGCGATCCTGCTCATCGGCATCGTCTTCATGGGGTTCATCGGGCGGCTGTCGGTGTTCCTCGGGGTCCTGGTCGGCTACCTGGTGGCCGCCGTGGCCGGCGAGGTCGACTTCAAGCCGGTCGGCGACGCCGACTGGGTCGGGCTGCCCGACTTCAATACACCGACCTTCACCTGGCGGGCGGTCGCGCTGATCGCCCCGGTGGTGATCGTCCTCATCGCCGAGAACACCGGCCACGTCAAGGCCGTGGCCGCCATGACCGAACGCAACCTGGACGACTCGCTGGGCAAGGCCTACATGGGCGACGGGGCGGCCACCGCCCTGGCCGGGCTGGGCGGCGGCTCGGGCACCACCACCTACGCCGAGAACATCGGGGTGATGGCGGCGACCAAGGTCTACTCGACCGCCGCCTACGTGGTCGCCGGGGTGACGGCCATCCTCCTCGGCCTGGTGCCCAAGTTCGGGGCCCTGATCGTGACCATCCCGCCGGGAGTGCTGGGCGGGGCGACCACGGTCCTGTACGGCATGATCGCCGTGCTCGGGGCGCGGATCTGGGTCGAGAGCCGGGTCGACTTCCGCGACCCCGTGAACCTGGTCACGGCCGCGGTCGCGCTGATCGTGGGCGCCGCCAACTACACCCTCAGCTGGGGCGACCTGGAGTTCAACGGCATCGCCCTCGGGTCGTTCGGGGCGATCATCATCTACCGGGTGCTGCGGGGTCTGGGCGGGGCTCCGGTGTTCGCCGAGGGTGCGATCGCCAGCCCGGCAGCCGGCACGGGGACGGTAGGTCCGGAGGGGCCGGGGGTTCCGGGTTCTCCGGCTGCTGCGGAGCCTGGTCCCGGCGACCGGCCGCCGCGGGAGCCGTGACCGCCTCGCGGGTCGAGGTCCGCAGGGGCACCTACCACGACTCGGTGACCCTGATGCAGGTGTCCCGGCAGGCCGAGGAGCTGCCGGGGGTCGAGGCGGCGGCCGCCGTGGCCGCCACCCCGGTCAACCTGGAACTGCTGGCCAGGCAGGGATTCACCGTCAATGCCGGCGAGCTCGGGCCGAGCGACCTGGTGCTGTGTGTCCGGGCGGCCGACGAGGAGGCCGCCGCCCGGGCTCTGGAGCAGGTCGAGGCCCTGCTCGCCGGGGCCGGCCGCGGCCCCGGGTCGGGCGCCGGATCCGGGTCCGGCCAGCTCGCCGCGCCGCGGTCGCTGCGGGCGGCGGCCCGGCGCGACCCCGACCTCAACCTGGCCGTGCTGTCGGTGCCGGGACGGCACCTCCACTACGAGGTCGCCGGGGCGCTCCAGGCCGGGCTGCACGTGTTCTGCTTCTCCGACGGCCTCGACCCGGCCACCGAGGCAGCCCGCAAGCGGGACGCGGCCCGGCGCGGGCTGCTGCTCATGGGCCCCGACTGCGGCACCGCCATCATCGACGGGGTCGGCCTCGGGTTCGCCAACGCCGTCCCCCGCGGCCCGGTCGGGATCGTCGGCGCCTCCGGCACCGGCATCCAGGAGGTCACCTGCCTGCTGGACGCGGCCGGGGCCGGCATCTCCCACGCCATCGGCGTCGGCGGCCGCGACCTCTCCCCCGAGGTCGGCGGCATCATGACCCTCCGCGCCCTCGTCCTGCTCGCCGCCGACGACGCCACCGAGCGTCTGGTCATCATCTCCAAGCCCCCCGACCCACGGGTCGCCCGCCTGGTCGCCGACGCCGCCGCCGCCACCGGCAAGCCGGCCGTCCTCGCCTTCCCCGGCCTGGGCGACCCGCCGCCCCTACCCGACGGCGTGTCGTTCGCGGCTTCCCTGGAGGCCGCAGCCGCCTGGGCGGCCGGGGGCGGGTCGGTTCCCTCGGGCGGGGCTGTGGACAGCCGGTCGCGTCCCGACCCGCCGGCTGTCACCCCAGGAGCAATCCGGGGGCTGTTCTGTGGGGGGACCCTCTGCTACGAGGCGATGGCGGTGGTGGCGAGGGTCGTGGGGCGGGTCGCGTCGAACATCCCGCTGCGCTCTGAGTGGCGGCTGGCCGACCCGCACCGGAGCGAAGGGCACACGTTCGTGGACTTCGGGGACGACGCGCTGACCGAGGGGCGGGCGCATCCGATGATCGACCCCGGGCTGCGGAACGAGCGTCTCCGGCGGGAGGCGGCCGATCCGGAGACGGGGGTGGTGCTGCTGGACGTGGTCCTCGGGTACGGCGCCCACCCCGACCCGGCGGGCGAGCTGGCCCCGCTGATCGAGGGGGCCCTGGCCGAAGGGGCGGGCGGGCTGTCGGTGGTGGTGTCGCTGTGCGGCGCCGCCGGCGACCCGCAGGGCCTGGACGGCCAGGCGGCCGCCCTGCGCGCGGCCGGGGCCCTGGTGACCCGGTCCTCGGCGGCGGCGGCCCGGCTGGCCCTGGCCGCCGCCGGGCTCGGGAAGGGACGACCGTGAGCGGGCTGCTGGGACGGCCGGTCAGGGCGGTCAACGCCGGGGTGGAGCTGTTCGCGGGCGAGGTCGAGCGCCAGGGGGCCGAGGTGACGCGGGTGGAGTGGCGGCCGCCGGCCGGGGCCGAGGAGGCGCTGGAACGGCTCGCCGGCCGCGCGGAGGAGACCGCCGCCGCCAACGACCGGGCGGTGGCGGCCATGCAGGCGGCCGAGCCTCGGGTGGTGGGAATCGGGCGGGCGGGCGACCTGGTGCCCGACCTGGACGAGCGGACCCTGCTGCACGCCGGGCCCCCGATCGGCTGGACGGACATGTGCGGGCCGCTGCGGGGGGCGATCATCGGGGCGGCCGTCCACGAGGGGATCGCCGCCGACCCCGACGACGCGGTCCGGCTGGCCGAGCGGGGCGGGCTGCGCTTCGCCCCCTGCCATGACCACGGGGCTGTCGGGCCCATGGCCGGGGTGGTCAGCGCGTCCATGCCCGTCTGGCTGGTGGAGAACGGCGACCGGGGCAACCGGGCCGTCTGCACCCTCAACGAGGGGCTCGGCAGGGTCCTTCGCTACGGCGCCTACGATGTCCAGGTGCTGGACCGGCTGGCCTGGATGCGGGACGTCCTGGCCAGGGTCCTGGCCGCGGCCCTGGCCCGGCTGCCCGAGCCGCTCGACCTCCGGGCCATGATCGCCCAGGCGCTGCAGATGGGCGACGAGGGCCACAACCGCAACCGGGCCGGCACCTCGCTGCTGCTGCGGGCGCTGCTCCCGGCGCTGCTGACGGTCGACGAGCCGACCGCCGACGTGGTCGCCGCGGCCCAGTTCATCTCCGGCAACGACCACTTCTTCCTCAACCTGGCCATGGCCGCCGGCAAGGCCACCGCCGACGCGGCCGCCGGGACGGCCGGTGCCTCGATCGTGACCGCCATGGCCCGCAACGGCACCGAGTTCGGGATCCGGCTGGCCGGCACCGGCGACCGCTGGTTCACCGGGCCGGCCGGGGTGGTCGACGGGCTCTACCTGCCCGGGTTCGGGCCCGAGGACGCCAACCGCGACATCGGCGACTCGACCATCACCGAGACCATCGGCATCGGCGGGATGGCCATGGCCGCCGCCCCGGCGATCGTCCGCTTCGTCGGCGGCAGCCCCGAGGACGCCGTCGCCGCCACCCTGGCCATGTACGACATCACCTGGGCCGAGAGCGCCGCCTACCAGCTCCCGGCGCTCGGCTTCCGCGGCACCCCGCTCGGGATCGACTGCCGCGAGGTCGTCCACACCGGGGTCCTGCCCACCGTCAACACCGGCATCGCCCACAAGGACCCCGGCGTCGGCCAGGTCGGCGCCGGCCTGGTCGAGCCCCCGATGGAGGCGTTCGTGGCCGCCACCCGGGCCCTCGCCGGCAGCGCTGAGCGCATGGAGGCGGCGCCGATCAGCAGCCGGGCGCCCGGCGGCGGCGACGCCTGAACCGGGGTCGCCGTGACCGCCTTTCCCGCCCACCTCGTGGCCGTGCCGGTCCTGGAGCTCGCGGGCGGCGGGCGCCGCGGCGTGCTCCTGGGTGTGGGCGCGACGGCCGCCTGGGTCGAGCTGGGCGGGTTCGTGGTCGCGGTCACCACCCGCGAGGTCCCCCTGCTGCCCAACGGCGTCGCCCTGGCCGCCGGGACCGGGGCCCTGTCCGGGCCCGGCGTCGTGCCGGGGGCCTCCGCCCGGCTCTCCCCTGGCCGGGTCGAGCTGGGCGCGCTCCGGGTCACCTGGGACCCGGCCGCTCCGCCGGTATGGGACCCGGCCGTGCCGGTGCCCGCCGGGGCGTCGCCGGAGGCGGTCGCCCGGCGCGGCGTGGCCCTGCTCCGCGCCCTCGGGGCCGGGCCGGGCGACCTGGTCGGGGAGCTGGCCCGGGCCGGGCTGGCCACCGCCGCCGACCCCGAGGGCGCGGCCGGGCTGGCCCTGCTGTTCCGGGCCGTTCGTGAACGTGACCCGAATCCCGCGGTCGCGGCCTCGCGCGCGCTCGCGGGGCGGGGGCCCGGGCTCACGCCGGAGGGGGACGACCTGCTGGCCGCGGTCGCCGGGGCCGTGGCCGTGCTCGGCCCGGCCAGCGGCTTCGACGAGCCGGGCCGCGGGCGGTTCCTGGCCGCCCTGGCACCGGAACCCGGGCGGACCACCGCCCTGTCGGCCACCCTGCTGGCCCTGGCGGCCGAGGGACGCCTGGCCGAACCGGCCGGGCGGCTCCTCGACCTGAGCCCGGCCGGCGAGACGGCCTGGCCCGGGGCGCTGTCGCGCCTGGAGCGGCTCGGCCACGGCAGCGGCCGCGCCTACGCCGCCGGGATCGCCGCCACCACCACCCTGCTCGCCGAAGGTACCCCCGTCAGGTAGCGTCGGAGCCCGTGACCAACCGGAAGGGAGACGTGCCGTGGGGCTCGAGGCGATGCGGGTGCTCGACCTGTCGCAGGACTTCAGCATGCACACGCCGGCGTTCGCGAGCTACGACGGGCCCTCGATCAAGTGGGTCAAGCGGCTGGCGTTCGACAAGGTCGGCGGGCAGGAGATCACCTCGACCCTGCACGTCGGCACCCACCTGGACGGGCCGGTGCACTTCTGGTCGGCGGGCAAGACCATCGGCGAGCTGCCGCTGCCCTGGCTGGTCGGGTCGGCGGTGGTGGTCGACCTGGAGCGGATGGGGGTCGGCGACTACCAGCTGTACGGGCCCGGGCACTTCGAGCGCTGGGAGCGGGAGACCGGGCTCAAGGTCGAGCGGGACGACATCCTCATCATCCACACCGGCTACCACCGCTTCTACAACGAGAACTGGGTCGACCGCAGCCAGGTCGACGAGACCCGCTACTTCGTCCGCCATCCCGGGCCGACGCGCGAGTTCGCCGAGTGGGTGCTGGACCGGGGGGTGCGCTGGCTGGCCGTGGACGCCGGCTCGGCCGACCACCCGATGAACACCGTCATCCGCAAGATCCGCCCCGACGAGGCCGAAGACGCCGAGGCCGCCCTCGGCCGCCCCCTTGACGAGCTGTTCCCCAAGCAGGACCTCCAGATCATGCACACCCTGCTGTTCCCCCACGACGTCATCCACATCGAGAACCTGGGCGGCCAGATCGACGAGGTGCTGGACCAGCGCATCCAGTTCGGCTGCTTCCCGTGGAAGTTCGTCGGCGGCGAGGCGGCGTTCTGCCGCGCCGTCGCCTTCCTGGAGGGGGAGGCACCATGAGCGACGCCGACCACGCGATCCGCTTCACCTGGCTGTCCCAGGAGGACCTGCTGGAGGCGGGCTGCCTCGACTTCCACCTGGCCATCGACGCGGCCGAGTCGGCGCTGCTGGCCCACCGCAACGGCGAGGTGCTGTTCCCCGAGAAGATCGTGCAGATCTTCAACCAGGAGACCCAGGAGCGGATCAACTGCCTCCCCTCGACCCTGCTGACCGAGAAGGTCTGCGGCATGAAGTGGGTGTCGGTCTTCCCGCCCAACGTGCCGCGGTTCGGCCTCCAGAACCTCACCGCCCTGTTCATCCTCTCCGAGATCGAGAAGGGGTTCCCGATCGCGGTGCTCGAGGGGACCCTGGCCTCCAACATCCGGGTCGGGGCGATGGGGGCGCTGGCGGCCAGGCACTTCGCCCCCGCCGAGGCCCGGGTGATCGGCTTCATCGGCAGCGGCGAGCAGGCCAAGATGCACCTGCTGGCCATGAAGACGGTCCGCCCGAGCCTGGCCGAGTGCCGGGTCGCGGCCAGGACGGCCGAGGAGGAGGAGCAGTTCGTCCGCGAGCTCGCCCCGCTGGTCCCCGACATGGAGCTGGTGGCGACCGGCACCGACGGCGCCCGGGCCATGGAGGGGGCCGACATCCTGGTCACGGCGACCAGCGCCCAGGCGCCCCTGCTCAAGGCCGCCTGGATGAAGCCGGGGTCCTTCTACAGCCACGTCGGGGGCTGGGAGGACGAGTACGCGGTGGCCAGGCAGTGCCAGAAGATCGTCTGCGACGACTGGGAGACGGTGAAGCACCGCACCCAGACCCTGAGCCGGATGTACAAGGACGGCGAG
>DASUPQ010000296.1 GCA_036280995.1 Actinomycetota bacterium
ACCCTCGATGGTGCAGTCCTCAACCTGCGGGAACCAGGAGTGGAGCAGGGGCCGGCCTTCCACGAACAGCTGCACCGTCTCGGTGCCGAGGACCGAGAGGATCGGCTGGCGAATGGCGGCCGCTTGCTCGGGACCGAACGCCCAGGCGCTCATGGCTGGGAGTTCGATGCCGAAGAGGGTGTCGGCGTCCTTGACCGTCTGGGCGATGCCACCCGGCACGTGCTCGTCGATGACGGCCTGGCAGGTCTCCCAGTCGAGACCGCTGACCGCGCTCAGGAAGCCGGCCACGGCCCGCTCGTGGTCGCCAGCGCCGTAGGCCTCCAGGGCGGGCCTCGCATTCTTGAAGAAGGCGTCCGCGCTGGGCACCGTGAGCAGCGCCGGCTCCAGCAGGGTGAGGGTGTGCACGACCTCGGGACGGTCCAGCGCTAACTGGAGGACGACCGGGCCACTGTTGGAGTGGCCGGCGAGGTGCGCGCGCCGGACACCCAGGTGGTCGAGCAGGCCACCGGCGTCCGCGGCGTGGTCGGCGATGCTCACCGGCGGCGCGGTGTGGGCGCTCCCGGCCCAACCCCGCCGGTGGTACCTGATCAAGCAGTAGCGGTCGGCCAGCGCCGGTTGGGAGAGGAGCGGCAAGAAGCCCCGCGGCACAGCGGGGCTGCTCAGCAGCACGGGTTCACCCGATCCGACGACCTCGTATTCCAGCTCGACGCCGTTGACGGTTGCGGTCTCCATGGGTCCTCCTCGCGATAGCCTCGTTGGCTAGGGGCCTCGTGGTCCCTCCCGAGAAGCGTGAGGAAGACTGTTACGGCGGTAACCCTCGCGGTTACGTTCGGGACCGGTTGACCCGGGCTCCGATTCGGCCACCGATTCGGGGAGGCGTGCGATGAGCGATGGCGCTGGCCGCGGCCTCGTCGAGCGCGCACGTGACGCGGCAGCCCTGAACGACTGGCGGCAGGCCTTCGACCTGCTCATGGAGGCGGACACCGAAGGCCTCCTGGGCCCCATGGATCTGCCGGTGCTTGGCGAGGTCGCCTATGCGGCCGGCCATCTCGATGTGACCATCGAGGCCTGGGAGCGCGCCCACGCGGCCTCCATGCAGGCCGCTGACCAGGTCGCGGCAGCAGGTGCGGCTGTTCGCGTCGCGATGCACCTGCTGTTCGACACTGCGCTCATGGCACCGGTGCGAGGCTGGTTGGCACGAGCGGAGCGGCTTCTGGAAGGTCGGGATGAGACGCCGGCGCACGCCTGGTTCGCGGTCGTCCGCACCTATGAGCGGATGCTGGCGGGCGATGTGCCCGGCGCTCGGCCGTGGGCCCGGCGTGCCGTCGAGGTGGGGTCGAGATGTGACCCGGCGGCGGGCGCCATCGGACAGGTGGCAGAGGCGCGGCTGCTCATCCTGGACGGCGATCTCCAGCAAGGTCTGGCGCTGCTGGACGAGGCCGGGGTGGCGACGGTCTCCGGGGACCTCGACCCATTCTCGACAGGGGTCGTCTACTGCGAGCTGGTATGCGCCCTGCAAGGCTTGGCGCGCTATGACGTGGCCGAGGAATGGACCGAGGCGATGGAGCGGTGGTGCGAGAGGAATGCCATCGGGAGCCTCCACGGGCGCTGCCGGGTCCACCGCGCCGAGATCCTCAGGCTGCGCGGGTCGTGCAACGAGGCGGAGCGTCAGGCGCTGGTCGCCTGCGAGGAACTGCGCCCGTATCTGCGACGCGAGCTCGGGTGGCCGCTGAACGAGCTCGGACGGATCCGACTGCACAAGGGAGACATCGCCGGCGCGGAGGAGGCGCTGTTGGCGGCGCATCGCGCCGGATGGGATCCTCAACCGGGTCTGGCGCTGGTGTGTCTGGCCCAAGGCGACGCCGCTACTGCGGCGGCCTCCATACGAGACGCCCTCGAGCGCCCCGTGCGGGTGCCCTCCAAGGAGCGACCACCGAACACGCAGCTGCAACGCGCGCCGCTGCTGGAGGCGCAGGTCGAGATCACGATCGCGACCGGCGACCTCGGCCGGGCCCGATCGGCCGCCGACGAGCTGGAGCTCATCGCCGTCCGCTTCCAGAGCAAAGCGCTGGTCGCCGGCGCCGCCCTCGCTCGAGGGAGGGTGCGGCTCGCCGACGGCGATGCCGGGGGCGCGGAACAGTTCTTGTCGGAGGCGGTGCGACTCTGGAACGAGGTCGGCGCCCCCTATGAGGCGGCGGCCGCCCGCATGGCCCTGGCCGGGGCGCACCGGGCCAGCGGCAGCGAGCACCGGGCCGTCCTGGAGCGCCAAGCGGCCCGCACCATCCTCGACGGGATCCAAGCCGCCCCGTCGGTGACCCCACCAGGACACATGGAGGACCACGACACACGCGGCGAGC
>DASUPQ010000297.1 GCA_036280995.1 Actinomycetota bacterium
GGCGCCGCTGCGCTCGAGCGCCTCCAGGTGCTGCTCCAGGCCAAGCTGCGTCGGCATGGCGGCATGGTAGAGGTTCCCGCCGACAGCAGGGTCCTCGACGGCCATGTTACCGCGGCGTCGCGGCGGTTCCGGCTGGTTAGCATGCCGCCGCCCACGCCCTGACGCACCACGGCACCAGCGGCGGCCGGACCTTCGTTGGGCGCCCGGGGGAAGGCCCTAGCAGGGAGGTCGGCATGCCCAGTCCTTGGAGGACCGCGCCGGGCTGGGGACTCCCAGATCGATACCCGCCGATGCGAAGACGCGGGCGAAGATCGGGTGTCGCTTGCCGGTGGACGGTAGTGGGTCTGACCTGGTCATGGCTGCTCCTTCGTCCAGCTTGTCGAGCTGCCGCCGGGGCACTAACCTGCCATCATTCAAGTTATCAAGTGATCACTTGAATAAAGTGGGTGAGGAGGCTACATGGGTGACCGGGAGGCCAAGCGGGCGTTGTTCGATGAGTTCGGCCGCATCGGCAAGGCTCTGGCCAGCGGGCGGCGGATCGAGCTGGTGGATGTGCTGGCCAACGGCGAACGGACCGTGGAGGCGGTCGCCGGCGAGGTCGGCCTGTCGGTGGCCAACACCAGCCAGCACCTGCAGATCCTGCGCCAGGCCGGCCTGGTCGCCAGCCGGCGGGAGGGGACGTCGGTCCATTACCGGCTGGCCGCCCCGGAGGTGTTCGAGCTCTGGCGGACCCTGCGGACCCTGGCCGGGGCACGGTTGGCTGAGGTCGAGCGGCTGGCCGCCGCCTATCTGGGCGGGCGGGACGAGCTGGAGCCGGTGAGCCGGGAGGAGCTGGCCCGCCGCCTGGAGGACGGCGACGACCTGATCGTCCTGGACGTGCGCCCGGCGGCCGAGCACGCCGCCGGCCATCTGCCCGGGGCGGTGTCGATCCCGGTCGGGGAGTTGCGGCGGCGGCTGGCCGAGCTACCCGCTGACCGGGAGATCGTCGCCTACTGCCGCGGCCCTTACTGCGCCTTTGCCCACGAGGCCGTCGCCCTGCTGCGTCAGGAGGGCTTTGCGGCCTGGCGGCTGGAGGACGGACTGCCCGAATGGCAGGCCGCCGGGCTGGCCGTGGCCCGACCCTGACCCGCGTTGGAGGAGCCAGCCATGCTGCAGATCCACCCCGTCGTGGACGAAGGCCTGGGCAACAGCGCCTCTGTGGTCGAGCTGGGCGACCGGCGGGCCCTGGTCATGGATCCGGCCCGCGACCCCACCCCGTACCTGGAGCTGGCCCGCCGGCGGCGGCTCCAGATCGCCTACGCCGCCGAGACCCACCTGCATGCCGACTTCCTGACCGGCAGCCGGGAGCTGGCCGCCGCCGACGGCGCCCAGGTCCTCGCCCCCCGGGCCAGCCGGCTCGGCTTCGCCCATCGCGGCCTGGAGGACGGCCAGGAGGTCGACCTGGGCGGGCTGAGCCTGCGGGTCCTGGCCACTCCCGGGCACGCCCCCGAGCATGTCAGCTACCTGCTGTTGGACGGCGGTCGGCCGCTGGCGTTGTTCAGCGGTGGGGCCCTGCTGGTGGGCACGGTGGCCCGCACCGACCTGGCCGACCCCGTACTGACCGAGCCGCTGGCTCGGGCCGCCTACCGGTCCCTGCACCAGCGGCTCCTGTCGTTGCCCGACGAGCTGGCCGTGTACCCGACCCACGGCGCCGGTTCCTTCTGCGCCGCTCCGGCCGGGGACCAGCGCACGACCAGCATCGGCGCCGAACGCCGCCACAGCCGGCTCCTGGCCGCCCCTGACGAGGACGCCTTCGTGGCCCAGCTGCTGGCCAGCTTCGGTAGTTACCCGCCGTACTTCCTGCGGCTGCGGGAGCGCAACCGGGTCGGCCCCGAGCTGCTCGGCCGCGACTGGGAGATTCTGCCCCTGCTCTCGACCGACCAGGCCCAACAGCACCTGGCCGCCGACGGGCTGGTGGTCGACGCCCGCCCCATCACCGCCTTCGCGGCCGGCCACATCCCGGGGGCGCTGTCGATTGCGCTGCGGTCAGCGTTCGTCAGCTGGCTGGGCTGGCTGGTCGACGACACCCGACCGCTGGTCTTCGTGCTGGACGACGACCACGACCGGGGCGAGTTGGCCCGCCGGTGCCGCACCATCGGCTATGACCACCTGGTGGGTGAACTGGCCGGCGGCATGGCCACCTGGCGGGCAACCGGCCTCACCGAGGTGCGGCTCCCCGTGATCGCGGCCGAACAACTCGACGACCAGCCTGGTGTGGTCCTGGATGTCCGCCAGGCCAGCGAGGTCGCCGACGGCCACCTCCCCGGCGCGCTGACCGTCGAGCTGGGCGCCCTGGGCGGCGACCGGCTGCCGGCCCAGCTCCTCCAGGGGCC
>DASUPQ010000298.1 GCA_036280995.1 Actinomycetota bacterium
CTCGCTGACCTGCAGCACCGGCCGGATCAGATCGGCGAGGGCGTGGACGGCCCCGATGGCGGCGGCAGTGTGGCGGCGGGGGATCAGGTACTCGGACTGGAGCTCGGCGCCGCTGCTGGGGGTGAAGCCCATGCGGAAGTGCGGCAGCCGGTCCGACCAGCGGCCGGGGGCACCGAGCTGCGGGGTGCAGTTGACCGGGTCGAGCTCGATGATCGGGTGGCGGTCGACGGTGGCCGCGGTCGCGCCGAACAGGTCGTCGTCGACCGCCTCGGGGTCGTCGGTGACCCGGCGCTTGACCCACACCTGGTCGACCGCCTCGGCCCAGCGGGTGAACACGCTGACGCTGTAGCCGGCGGCGGTGATCTCGTCGAGGTGCTCGTGCAGGGCGTCCCAGGCCAGGCCTTCGAACACCCGCTGGCGGACCTGGTAGGCGGGCTCGACGTCGAGCGTCAGACGGGTGACCGCCCCGAGCGCGCCCAGCCCGACGACCAGACCGTCGAAGTCCGGGTCGCCTCTGGACGCCTGGAGGAGCTCGCCGGAGGAGGTGACCAGCTCCAGGCCGGCGACGGCGGTGGCCAGGTTGCCGTTGGCGTCCCCGGAGCCGTGGGTGGCGGTGGCCACGGCCCCCGCGACCGAGATGTGGGGCAGCGACGCCAGGTTGGCCAGGGCCACCCCCTCCCGCTGGAGCGCCAGGGCCAGCTCCCCGTAGGTGAGGCCGGCCGGGCAGGCGGCCGTGCCGGCGTCGTGGTCGACGACGACGTCGGCGGGCAGGCCACGCAGGCTAACCTGCTCGGCGGAGTCGGCGATGCCGGTGAACGAGTGCCTGGAGCCGAGCACCCGGACCCGGGGCGCACCGGCCACGACCTGCTGGAGCTGCTCCACCGTGGACGGCCGGTGCAGCTTGGCGGCCTGGTACCGGTAGTTCCCGGCCCAATTCGTCTCGTCCATCATCGGGCTAGTCTCCTTGGTTGCGGCGCCGAGCGGGAGGGATCGATGCGGTCTCGGGGCTGCTGACCGGCAAATACCGCCGGGACGAGCCGGGCCCACAGGAGTCCCGGCGCTGTCCGGCCCCCCGCGCCTGGCCAGCTAACGGGTGAGCCTGTTCGCCCGGGCGATCTGGCCGAGCCAGGCCGCGCTCGGCTTGGGGGTGCGGACCTGGGTGGTCCGGTCGACCGCGACCAGGCCGAAGGTGGGCCGGTAGCCGTGGGCCCACTCGAAGTTGTCGAGCAGGCTCCAGTAGGTGTAGCCGCGCACGTCGATCCCGTCGGCCAGGCAGTCCAGCACGCTCTCCAGGGCCTGGCGGACGAACTCGATCCGCTGGGTGTCGTCCTCGGTGGCGATGCCGTTCTCGGTCACCAGCACGGGCGCGCCGGTGGTCTCGGCGGCCCGGCGGATGGTCGCCCCCAGCGCCTGGGGCCAGAACTCGTAGCCCATGGCGGTCAGGGGCACCCCCGGCTCGGGGTCGAGCATCCCGTCCGGCCCGAACCGGTGGCGGGTGTAGGTCTGGACCCCGATGAAGTCGTCGCCGGTGGCCGCCTCCAGGTACGGGTCCTCCCAGCCGGCGCGGTGGGTGGCCAGGGCCGCCTCCCCACCGGCTTCGGCCCGGTTGTCGCCCATGGCCAGGGTCAGCCCGACCGGCACCCCGATGGCCTCCTTGATCGCCCCGGTCGCCTTGGCGTGGGCGGCCACGAACACCTCGTTGGCCCGCTCGCGCCGGTCGCGGCTGCGCTCGCCCGGCGGGAAGCGGCCCTGCAGGTAGCCGGCCGTGGCGACCACGTTGGGCTCGTTCAGGGTGCAGGCGCGGGCCATGGCGTCGCCCAGGTGGGCGGCCGCCCGCCCACAGAAGCGGGCGAACCGGTCGGCGGTCGCCGGCTCGGCCCAGCCCCCGGCCGCGGCCACCCAGCGGGGGGTGGTGAAGTGGTGGAAGGTGACCACCGGCTCCAGCCCCAGCTCCCGGCAGCCGGCGCACATGGCCAGGTAGTGGTCGAGGGCGACGGTCGAGAACTCGCCCTCCTCGGGCTCGATCCGGCTCCACTCCAGCGAGAACCGGTAGCTCCCGAAGCCCAGCTCAGCCAGCAGCCGGAGATCTTGAGGCCAGCGGTGCCAGTGGTCGCAGGCGTCCCCGCTCGGCTCGGCACACCCCGACCCCGGGGTGTGCTCCCAGGCCCACCAGTCGTTGTTCCAGTTCCCCCCCTCGACCTGGTGGGCGGCGGTCGCCGTCCCCCACACGAACCCGTCGGGGAAGGCACGTTCGGCTGCTGGCATGGGCTGCTCCCGGCTCGACGTCGGCGCCGGCAGTCTGCCAGATCCTCCCCTACCGCCAACCACCGTCCGGCTCCCTGACTGGGTCGAGCCGCCCCCGACCTGGTGCCCGGGGTCGTGCCCGTCGAGCTGATCCTGGCCCGGACGCCGCAGCGGGCGATCGGGCTGACCGGCATCCGCGCCTATCCGGCCGGGTTCGCCTGCACCCTGCACATGCGGCTCCGCGAGGTCGTCCCCGGTGAGCAGAGCACCTTCGGCGCCTTCAACATGTTCGGCGACAGCGTCGACCCGGCCGGCGAGTTCGCCGACTACTACCTGCGCTTCGGGGTCGGGTTCGCCGACGGCCGCAAGGCCACCAACCTGGACCACCGCCGTGACCTCGACGAGATCCCGTCCCCGGACCCGCCCACGCTGTGGCTGGTCCGCTGGGAGGGCTACGACCGGCTGGCCTGGGAGATGGACGTGTGGGTGTGGGGCCTGCCGCCACCGGGGCCGCTGGCCTTCGTCTGCGAGTGGCCGGCCCGCGACATCCCGGGTCCCGGGTCGAGATCGACGCCGGGCTGGTCCTGGACGCGGCCGGCCGGGCCGCCGCGGTCTGGCCGGCGGGCTAGCCCCGGTGCCGGTCGCCGGCGCGTCGTTGGGCGGCGGCGTCCAGCCGGGTGCTGCCGCGTCGCAGGCGGTCGTCGAGGGCGGTGTAGCGGTGCCCGTTGCCGGGGGTCCGGATGGCCTTGGCGAGGGCGCGTCGCGAGCCCACCAGGACCACCAGCTGCCTGGCTCTGGTGACGGCGGTGTAGAGCAGGTTGCGCTGGAGCATGAGCCAGGCGGTCTGGGTCAGGGGCACGACCACGCACGGGTATTCGCTGCCCTGGGAGCGGTGCACGGTCAGGGCGTAGGCGTGGGTGAGCTCGTCGAGGTCGTCGAAACCGTAGCGAACCTCCTGGTCGTCGTCCATCAGCACGAACAGCTCGGAGGCCTCCGGCGAGATGGTGGTGATGGTGCCGACCGATCCGTTGAAGACGCCCTTCTCATAGTCGTTGCGGACCTGCATCACCTTGTCGCCGGGCCGGTAGGTGCGGCCGGCGAAGCGGCGCTCGGGCTGGCCGGGGGCGGCGGGGTTGAGCGCCTGCTGGAGGCGCTCGTTCAGCGCCGCCGAGCCGGCCGGGCCGCGGTACATGGGGCAGAGCACCTGCACGTCGCGCCGCGGGTCCAGGCCGAAGCGGCGTTGCAGGCGGTTGACCACGATGTCGACGGTCAGCTCGGCCACCTGCTCGGGGTCGTCCTCGGGGAAGAGGAAGAAATCGTCCAGGTCGCTGGTCAGGGGCGGGTGGCCGGCGTTGATGCGGTGGGCGTTGGTGACCACGCCGCTCTGCTGGGCCTGGCGGAAGACCTGGGTCAGGCGCACCCGGGGGAGCACCCCGGCTCCCTTGCCGGCCCCGAGCAGGTCCCGCAGGACCTCGCCCGGGCCGACGCTGGGGAGCTGGTCCACGTCGCCGACCAGCAGCAGGTGGGCGCCGGGCGGGACCGCCTTGACGAGCTTGTTGGCCAGCAGCAGGTCCAGCATGGAGGCCTCGTCGACCACCACCAGGTCGGCCTCCAGCGGGCGGTCCTGGTTGAAGGCGGCGTCGCCGCCCGGGCGCAGCTCCAATAATCGGTGCAGGGTCTGGGCGTCCATCCCGGCCAGCTCGGACAGGCGCTTGGCGGCGCGGCCGGTGGGGGCGGCGAGCACCACCCGGGCCTTCTTGGCCTGGGCGAGGGCGACCACGGCGCGGACGGTGAAGCTCTTGCCGCAGCCGGGGCCGCCGGTGAGCACGGCCACTTGCTCGGTCAGGGCGAGCCGGACCGCCGTCTCCTGCTCGGCGGCGAGGCGGCTCCCGGTGACCCGCTCCAGCCACGCGAAGGCGGCCGCCCAGTCGACGTTGCGGAACATGGGCAGCCGGTCGGCCTGCTCGGGCACCGAGCGCAGCCGCAGCAGCCCCGCGGCCAGCGAGACCTCGGCCCGGTGGAAGGGGACCAGGTAGATGCCGTCCACGCCGTCGTCGAAGCCGGGGATCGGCACCGGGTCGCGGATCACGCCCTGCTGGCGCACCAGCTCGTCCAGGCAGGACTGGGCCAGCTCCGGCCGGACGCCGAGGATCTCCGAGGCCCTGGCCACCAGCTCCGGCTCGGGCAGGTAGCAGTGGCCGAGCTCGCTGGCCTGGGAGAGGGTGAACTGGAGCCCGGCCTTGACGCGCTCGGCGCTGTCGTAGGCGATGCCGACGCCCTGGGCGATCTTGTCGGCGGTCTTGAAGCCGATGCCCCACACCTCGGTGGCCAGGCGGTAGGGCGCGTGCGTGACGACCTTGATGGCCTCCTCGCGGTAGGCCTTGTAGATCCGCACGGCCAGCGAGGTCGAGACCCCGACGCCCTGGAGGAAGACCATGACGTCCTTGATGGCCTTCTGCTCCTCCCAGGCCTGCTCGATCATGGCCGTCCGGGTGGGGCCGAGGCCGGGCACGCTGCGCAGCCGCCCCGGGTCCTCCTCCAGCACCCGCAGGGTGTCGACCCCGAACTGGTCGACGATGCGCTCGGCCATCTTGGGGCCGATGCCCCTGATCAGCCCGGAGCCCAGGTAGCGGCGGATGCCCTGGACGGTGGCGGGGAGCACGGCCCGGTAGCTGCGTACCTCGAACTGGCGCCCGTACAGCTGGTGGTTGCGCCAGCGGCCCTCCAGGTGGAGATGCTCCCCGGGCTGGGCCCCGAGCAGCGGGCCGACCACGGTGACCGGGTCACCACCGCGATCGGTGGCGACCCGGGCGACGGTGTAGCCGGTGTCCTCGTTGGTGTAGGTGATGTGTTCCAGCACACCGTTGACCACTGCCAGAGGAGCGGTCGTGTCCGGCGGCTGGGAAGGCTGCATGGTGAGGGTCAAGGGACTCCCCCAAAGGTCAGACAGGTCAGAACGGCGCCTCGTCGCGGGCGGCCGCCTTGGCGGGCTGGCGGCCCCGGCGCGACCCGTTGCCGCCGGCCTTGGCCGGCGCGGGACGCTCGGTGGCGGCTTCGGCGGGCGGCGGGGCCGGGGCGGCCGGCGCCGGGGCGGAGGCGGCCGCCGCGAACCGCAGGCTCATGCCCACCTCCTCGGCGTCGACCTCGACGGCGGAGCGCCGCTGGCCCTCCGGGGTCTCCCAGGAGCGGCTCCTGAGCCGGCCCACGACCACGCACCGGGCCCCCTTGTGGAGGCTGCGGCTGACGTGCTCGGCCTGGTCGCGCCAGACACTCACGCGGAAGTAGGACGACTCACCGTCCTTCCAGCCGTCGGTATCCCAGACCCGCTGGTCGACGGCGAGCCGGAAGTTGGCCACCGCCACCCCGTTGGGGGTGAAGCGCAGCTCCGGGTCGTCGGTCAGGTTGCCGCTGAGGGTCACCTGGTTGTCGCTCACCTTCGAGCTCCTTCCGTTGTTCTGCGTAGGACGATCCTACGCGCTCATACGAACATACGTTCGAAATGTGACAGTGGCTGCGCCGGGAACGGACTACCCCGGCACTTGGTACAGATTGGTATGAGTCGGTCAGACCCCTGGCGCCCTTGGCGGCCGCCCCAGCCATCACCCTCGGCCGTCCGCTGCGGTCGCCGCCGCTAGGCCTGGTCCTCCAGGGCGGTCACCGCGGCGGCATGGGCGGCCTCGGCCGCCTCCAGCGCCTCCTGGGCGGCCCGCACCCGGTCGGCCGCCTCGTCCACGTCGCGGTCGGCGGCGTCGGCCGCCTGGTGGGCCGCTTCGGCGGCGGTGGCGGCCGCCGCGGCCTGGTCGGCGAGGTCCTGGGCGACAGCCGCCAGCCGCTCGGAGCGCTGGTGGGCCTCTTGGGCGACCTGCTGGCGGCTGCCGGCCAGCGCCTGGGCCTGATCCAGGACGGCCTGGGCCTGCTCGGCGGCCTGCCGTGTCTGCTCCAGCGCCCGCCGAGCCGCCGCCCGGGCCCGCTCGCGCCGCGCATCCGCCCGGTCGTCCGGCGCCACCGGGGCGGCCGGGACCACGTCGGCGGAGACGGCCGGCTCCGCCGGGGCCGGAACCACGTCCAGGCCGAAGCCCGCCGGATCCAGGTCCCCCGGGAGGCGACCCTGGGCCAGGGACGCCCGGGTCGCCTCGTCGCCGGTCGCGGCCGCCTGCAGCGTGGCCGCCAGCCGGGACAAGGTGGCGTCGCTGGCCGCATGCCCCGCCCGGACCAGCAAGGTCTCGGCCCGCTGGCTGAGGCGGGTGATCGCCGCGCGCAGATGCGCGGTCGCCGTCCGTAGCTGGCGGGCGGCGCCCGGCTGGCCGGCCAGCGCGTCCTGCTGAGCCTGGCGCAGGGCGGCACCGGCGTCCAGCAGCTCGGCCATGGCGTTCGGCGCGGCGTGGGCGAGCTGGTTGGCGGCCCAGGCACTCACGGGCGGGCGGCGGAGCCCGGCGATCTGACGGGCGGTGGCGCGGTCCCCGGCGGCCCGGAGGCGACGGGCGAGCTGGTCGCGGGTGGCCACGAACTGCTCTAGCGGCAGCTGGTACAGCGTGGCCAGGGCGGCGTCCAGGTCGCCGACCTCGGTCGACATCTTCGCTGTGGCCCCCTCGAGGTCCGCCCGACCCCCGATACCTGCTTGTATGGCTGACCGCTCACCGTAGCCGACCATCGCCTGCTTCTGCATCGTCGGCGGCCGGCGCCCGACCCCGGACAGGTCGTCGTGGCGGACCCGGGCCAGCAGCCCGGCGGCCCGGGCGCGGACGACCAGGTCACCCTCGGCGTGCTCCAGGCAGACCCCGCCGGCCGACTCGAGCGCGGCATGGTCGTCCTGGGCCAGCCAGGCCAGGCGGGCGACTGCGACGTCGTCGTCACGCTCGTCGATGGCGAACGCCATGGCCCGTTCAATCAGGCGCTCGACCCGGGACGCGACGGCCGCCCGCTGGGAAAGTCCACCGGTCATGGTGAGGACCCTAGCCCACCCCCCCGACGGTCACGGCGGCCTATGGTTGGCGTGAGCTACACGGAGCCGAAGGGAGGACAGGTGGGTCGCACCATCCAGGTTCTCGGCGTCGCCTTGATGGCGGCCGGGCTCCTCCTCGACAGCTCACTGCGCACCCGCAATCGACGCGCCGCCAGCACGTCCGACAGGACCCTCACGAGTCGCCTCCCCCTGCTGCTCTTCTGGATCGGCGCGGTGCTGCTGGTGCTCGCGTCCATCTGACGGGCCGCGGATGGCGTCGATCAGGCGGCTTGGATCTGGCCGACGGTGCTCAGGATGGCCTGCCGCGATCGAAGTCCAGGGGTGCTCACGGTGGCGTCCACAATCGGATGAGTCAGTGGCGCGCCGCGCGGGTGAGCCTGCTGGCCAGGGCGAGAACGTGCTCGGCGAGTTCGGGTGGGTCGAGGATCTCGAACTCGGCACCGAGGATGGCCACGTAGATGGCGAGCACGTCAGGTGATTCGGCGCCGGTGTGGAGGATGCAGGCGTGTTCACCGTCGGCTTGGAGGTGGCCGACGGTGGGTGGGAGACGTTCGGCGACTGCGCTCGCTGGGACGTGCAGCCGGATGCGGGCCTGGTAGCGGTACGGCGCGATTGACACCGACTGCGACACGTAGGCGGCAGGGTCGCCACCGGGCGGGTCGCGCGGGGTGAATCGTGGCCCGGTGATCTGGGGTGAGGTGATCCGGTCGGCGCGGAAGGTGCGCCAGTCGCCCCTGGTCAGGTCCCAGGCGAGCAGGTACCAGCGGCGGCCGGTATGGACCAGTTGGTGCGGTTCGGCGGCGCGGCCGCCCTGGGTGCCGTCGTGGCTGGTGTAGCGGAACCCGATCCGCAGGCGGTCACGGGCGGCGGTGGCGATGACCGTCAGCACCGCCGGGTCGACCGGCGGGCCTGCGCCGGGCAGTGGCACGGTGACCGAGTGCAGCGCGCTGACCCGGTGGCGCAGCCGGGAGGGAAGCACCTGTTCCAGCTTGACCAGCGCGCGGACCGAGGCTTCCTCGATCCCGGTGATGGTCCCGCCGGCCGCGGTCCGCAGCCCGATCGCGACCGCGACGGCTTCCTCGTCATCGAGCAGCAGCGGGGGCAGCATCGCTCCCGCGCCGAGCCGGTAACCGCCGGCCGTGCCCGGCGTGGCGACCACCGGGTAGCCAAGGCCACGCAGCCTGTCCATGTCGCGGCGCAGCGTCCGGGGGCTTACCCCGAGCCGGGCGGCCAGTTCCGGGCCCGTCCAGTCCCGCCGCGCCTGCAGCAGCGACAGCAGTCGCAACAGCCGGGCCGAGGTCTTCAACATGTTCCAAAGTCTGCCATCGATTGCGGACAGAATCTGACCGCAACAGCACCTAACATGTCGGCATGGACGCCACCACCACCGTCGGCGGCACGCCGCCGACCAGCTGGAAGGAGAACGCGACCATGACGGTTGCTAGCCGTTCCGACGCCGAGATTCGGCCGTTCCGGATCGACATCTCCCAGGCCGACCTGGACGACCTGGCTGACCGGCTCGCCCACACCCGCTGGCCCGACGAGCTGCCCGGCGCCGGCTGGGAAGCCGGGGTACCGCTGGGCTACCTGAAGGACCTGGCCGCCTACTGGCGCACCGATTACGACTGGCGGGCTCACGAGGCCCGGCTGAACGAGTTCCCCCAGTTCACCACCGTCATCGACGGCCAGAACGTGCACTTCCTGCACGTCCGGTCCCCCGAGCCGGGCGCGCTGCCGCTGGTCATCACCCACGGCTGGCCCGGCTCGGTCGTGGAGTTCATGAAGATCATCGGCCCGCTGACCGACCCCGCCCGCCACGGCGGCGACCCCGCCGACGCCTTCCACGTCGTCGCTCCGTCGCTGCCCGGCTTCGGCTTCTCCACCCCACTCGCCGCCCCGGGCTGGGACACCAGCCGGGTCGCCCAAGCCTGGGCCGAACTGATGCACCGCCTCGGCTACCACCGGTATGGGGCCCAGGGCGGAGACACCGGCTCAGTCGTCTCCCCCGAGCTTGGCCGCATCGACCCCGATCATGTCATCGGCGTGCACGTCAACAACCTGGGCACCTTCCCCTCCGGCGACCCGTCCGAACTGGCCGGCCTCACCGAGTCCGACCAGGCCCGCCTCGCGCTCATGACGACATGGGGCAGTGACATGACCGGGTACGCGATCGTCCAGTCCACCCGGCCGCAGACCCTCTCCTACGCGCTCACCGATTCACCCGCCGGCCAGCTGGCGTGGATCGTTGAGAAGTTCAAGGAATGGACCGACCCAAGCGCCAGCCTGCCCGAAGACGCCGTCGACCGCGACCTGATCCTCACCGACGTGTCGGTGTACTGGCTGACCGGCACCGCCGGATCCGCCGCCCGCATCTACTTCGAAGACGCGCGCAGTTGGGGCCAGGCAAAGCCACGCTCTCCGGTACCGACCGCGGTGGCGGTGTTCCCCAACGACATCACGATCCGGCCGCTCGCCGAACGTGACCACAACGTGGTGCAGTGGACCGAGTTCAGCCGCGGCGGCCACTTCGCGGCCATGGAAGCTCC
>DASUPQ010000299.1 GCA_036280995.1 Actinomycetota bacterium
GAGCGCCGGGCTGGCCGCGGCCAACGCTCGCGGTCGCCGTGGTGGCAGACCGTCGGTGATGACCGCTCACAAGGTGCGGGTGGCGCAGGAGATGTACCGCTCCGGGCAGTACACAGTTAGCGTGATCGCCACCACCTTGGGAGTCAGCCGCGCCTCGATCTACCGCCACCTGTTCAGCGCTGGCGGCTAGCCAATCGGAACACGGGCACCCTACCTGCTGTTTACAGACAGCCGCGGATCGTCCACGGCGTGCTGGCGCGTGCTGTCGGTGCAGCTCAGGTAAGGGACCGCGGTGCTTGATCCACCCGGGTTCCAGGGTTGCATGCGCATCCCGGCTGGTTCCGGGGTGGCGTTGAGTACAGCTCTGAGGACGGCGCGATGTCGCCATGCCTCGTTGGCCTGATTGCCACCCTTGGCCGGCCACGGATGCCCCGGATGAGGGAAGTGGCCCGGTCTGCCGAGGCCGGGGCCGGTTGCAGCACATGAGTGGGAGCCGTCGTCGGACGCAGCCACCTTGGGACCGTGGTCGTGACCCAGCACCGCCCATCGGAGCGGCCGGAGCAGGCCACAACGAGCAAGGAGGCGCCGTGGACGATCGGCGGTTGGTCGGCATCGACCTGGGGATCACCAGCGCCCCCACCCGTGCGGGTGCTTTCGGGCGACGGCACTATCGTGTGCCGGCGCAAGGCGATCCCGACCCTAGCCAGCTTGGTCGAGGTGGAGCAGGCCGCCCTTGTCGGGGCGATGCCAGGGGTCTGCCTGGAGGTGGTGGTGGAGCCGACTGGGCCATCGTGGTTACCGATCGCGGTGTTCTTCGGTGCCCGCGGGCACACCGTGTACCGGGTCAGTTCGGCCAAGGCCCACGACCTGCGCCGGGTGTTGTCGCGGCATGCCAAGTCCAACGGCATCGACGCCGACACCCTGGCTCGGCTGCCGCTGGTCGATCCCGCCGGGCTGCACCCGCTGCAGCTGCCCGACGCACCCAGGGCAGCGCTGGACCGCCGGGTGCGCGCCTGTGACCGGCTGACCCAGGCCGCCGCCTGCCACAAGCGGCGCATTAAGGACCTGGTCCGTCAGCTCATGCCCACGACGCCACTGGCTGGCGAGCTCGGCCAAGCCGACCTGGCGGTGCTGGAACGCTACGCCGACCCCCACACGCTGCTGGCCGCCGGCCGTGCCCGGCTGACCCGGGTGATCGTTAAGGCCTCCCACGGCCAGCAGGGCGCGGCCCGGGCCGAGCAGTGGCTTGGCGCCGCCCGCGCCTCACTCGAGCTGTACGCCGACCACCCCGCTGTCGCCTTTCAAGATCTGGCCGCCGAGGTCACCACCGAGCTCCGCCTGCTTGCCACCACCCAGGCCGAGCTGGACCGCCACGCCACCCAGCGGGAGTTCTGCTACCGCTGGGTCGACCCAGCAGGGCTGGCCCGCAGCCTGCCCGGCCTGGCCGAGATCGGCGGGCCGGCCCTGGTCGCCACCATGGGCCCCGCCACCCGCTTCGCCACCTCGGCCAAGTTCCGGTCCTTCACCGGCCTGGCCCCCAAGGCGTCAGAGACGGGCCAGACCGACCGCAAAGGCCAGCCGATCAGCAAGGCGGGCAATCGGCTGCTGCGTACCACCCTCTACCGCGCCGCCGACAACGCCCGCCGCGTCGACCCGCAGCTGGCCCGCATCTACTACCTGCAGATGGTCGAACGCGGCAAAGACCATCTCGGCGCGGTCTGCGTAGTCGCCGCGCGTCTGGCCGAGCGCGCCTGGGTCACCCTTGATCGTGGCATGCCCTATGTGATCTGCGATACCGACGGCACCCCAGTCACTGCTGAGCAGGCCAAGGCCATCATCGCCGAGCGTTTCACCGTTCCCGAAGAGGTCCGCCGCAGGCGGCGCAGCAAGAAGGGGAAGGCCCCTCAGCAAGTCCTTCAAGGACATGTCACAGGCGCTCAAGGCGCAACGAGGCGACCCTCCCCCTCACCCTCCAGTCTTGGCCGGCGGCCCACCCCCGTCAAGCAAGCCCTACCACGGACTTGACCCCCAACCCTCCATAGGGAATCAGGTCAGGTGCCAAATCCAGCGGGTGCCGCGTCAGGCAACCTTCGCCCTCTTGATGGTGCTGGCGCGTCGGATCACCTTGCGGAGGCGTGGGTCGGTAATGTTGCGGTTCCGCCCCGTCGAGGCGCTGTCGCGGCGCCGCCGATCTCGCAAAACCCCTACTGCGGCAGGAGTCCGAGCTGTCCGAGCATGCCGG
>DASUPQ010000300.1 GCA_036280995.1 Actinomycetota bacterium
CGTCCGCTACGACTACAAGCAGCCCGAGGAACCTGACGTGCTGCCGCCGCCCGACGCGATGGTGGTCGCCCCGGCCACCTTCAACACCATCAACAAGTGGGCGGCCGGCATCAGCGATACCCTCGCCCTCGGCCTGCTCAACGAGGCACTAGGTCTCGGCCTTCCCGTGGTCGCGGTGCCGTTCCCCAACATTGCCCTTGCCAAGCATCCCGCGTTCCGTCGCAGCATGAGAGAGCTGGAGGCGTTGGGGGTGCGCCTGCTGTTCGATCCGGACGCCTATCCGCTCCCGACGCCGAACCTAGGACCAGCCAGCCGCGACCTGTTTCCGTGGCAGGCATTGCGTGAGGAGCTGGCCAAACTCACGGTCGAGCAAGGCCCTTGACGCGCTCTCGTTAACTGCCGTCAACGCTCGTCAAGTTCCGCCGGTACTGCCCGGACGCCACCGTATGAGGCGTCACACACGGCTACTCGGCAGGTGTTCCAGCACCTCCGGGGCCAGGCAGCACACGGAAGGAGCCGCCACATGCTGGACGAGCAGAGAGCCAGCAGCCAGCCGTCTGAGGACGCCAGCGCTGTCCGGGACGACGGCCGTCTCACATACACGCTGAGCGAGGCCGCCTCTCGGCTCGGCATCTCCCGGGCGTTGGCGTACGAGGCCGCGCAGCGAGGCGAGCTCCCTGTGTGCCGCATCGGCCGCCGGGTGCTTGTCCCACGGGTCGCGCTGCTTCGCCTGCTTGGACAGGACGGCCCGCGCGGCTCGCAGTCGACCTAACACTTCGCGGCCCGGGCGGTTACGCCTCCCGGGCCGGCCTATCCTCGGAGGTTCCCTTGCCCGCAGAGGGCTTCTTTCAGGCTGGCCGCACCCGGCCCGGCCCCAACGTCCACGGTCCCCGCATGGGTCCGTCGTCGGCCGGCGGCCGGCCCGGCGGCGGCACCTCGCGGCGGCCGCGGTGGGACACCGACGCTGGCATCACCGACCGCGACGTCGCCGCCCTCCGCTGGCTCGGCCAGCAGTACGCGGCCCGCTCCGACGTCCTCCGGGTGCTGCTGGGCCGGCTTTCACCTGGCTCGCCACGCATCGAGGGCCAGCTGGCCGAGACGACCCTGCGTGATGTGGTAGCCCGCTGGGAGGACCGCGGCCTCGTCGACCGCGACCGCCTCCTCGGCCACCTGTGGGTCGCCCCCACCGCCAAGGCCCTGCGACTGGTCGGCCTGGAGGTGCGGGCCTGGTCCTTCGTCATCCCCCAACTCGCCCACGTCCACGCCGTCGGCGTCGTCCGGCTGGCCTTGGAGCCAAGCATCCCCGAGGGCGGCTGCTGGCTGTCGGAGCGGCAGCTGCGCCGGGAGGCCGGCAAGAGCCACGTCCCCGACGCCGCCATCCAGCTCCCCGACACCTCCGGGGCCGCCGCCGGCGCCGGCCTGTACGGCGAGGACGTCGACCCCCTCCCCAAGCGGATCGCGGTCGAGGTCGAGCTGACCCGCAAGGGCGCCGCCCGGCTGCGCGAGGCCTGGACCCGGCCCCGGCATGGCCGCTGGCAGCGGACCGTCTACTACGCCCCCCCTGAGGTCGCCGGCTACCTGACCGGGCAGCTCCAGCGCATCCGGCCCCGCCATCCCATCCAGATCCACCTGCTCCCCGAGGTGCCCGGGACCACCTATCTGCGCTCGACCCCCGGAGGTGCCGCATGACCGTCCCGACTCGCCCTGAGCACCCTCATGGCTGGCAAGCCACCCCCGCCCACCCAATTCCGCGAGCCGCCCGCCAGCCGGCCGCCAACGGCCTGCTGCTGGTCATGCTGATGCTGGTCTGGTTCTCGCCGCTATCCATCGTCGCCTGGCTGGTCGGGCAGGCGGTAATCCTGCTCCAGCGCCGCTGGCACTGGTGGCGCTTCACCCTCGCCGCCATCGCCGGCATCGGTGTGGTGCTGGCCGTGACCGGCCCCCAGGAGGCGCTGCGCCGGCATGTATTCGTGCCCCAGCACTTCTGGCAGTACGTGGCCCTGCACTTCGGCTTCGGGCCACCAGGCACCCGGGTCACGGTCGGCCAGTTCCTCTGGGACCTGGTGACCACCCAGGTGTGGCTGGCCGTCCCGGTGGGGCTGCTGGCCGCGTCGCTGTCGGTGTGGAATGCCGAGCGGGCCGCCGGCGGGGCCGAATGGAGCCCCTTCGTCCGGCGCCGCCAGCGCATCGACCAGCGCGCACTTGATCGCCGAACGGCCAGGCTGGCTGCCCGCCCGCGTGACCACAA
>DASUPQ010000301.1 GCA_036280995.1 Actinomycetota bacterium
ACCGGCCGGCCGGCCGGGCCGGAGCCGGGGCGCGGCTGGTCCCCGACCCCGCCGCCACCTGAAGGTCCCCGCGGGCGGCGGGTCGGGAAGCTGACGGCGACCCTGATCCTGCTGCTGGTGGTCGGGCTGGCCGCCGGCGGGCTGGTGTTCGCCACCCGCCGGGACCCGCCGCCGGAGCCCGGCGGGGCCGGCGGGACAGCGGGCGCCACGCCGACGACCGGGGCGCCGGCCGGCGCCACCCCCACGACCCGGGCGCCGGCGCCCGCCGTGGCCGCCCCGGCGGTCCGGGTCGTGCAGCGCGACGTGAGCGACCTGCGCGACCTCCGCTTCGAGCGGCGGGTCCCGGTGACCGTCGAGTCGCCCGACAAGCTGGCCAAGCGGCTGCTGCGGACCCTGGCCGAGGAGACCGACGAGGACCAGCTGCGCCGCCAGGGCCGGGCCATGGAGCTGCTCGGCCAGCTGCCCAAGGGCACCGACCTGCCCGCCCTGGTCAACCGCCTCCAGGCCGAGAGCGTGCTCGGCTACTACCTGCCGGGTGACCGGCCGCCCAAGGGCGGCCTCTATGTGCGCTCGAGCCGCGGCCTCGACCCCTACGCCAAGATCATCCTGGCCCACGAGCTGACCCACGCCGTCACCGACCAGCGCTTCGACCTGACCCGGGCCGACCGGTTGGCCGTGGCCACCGCCCGCCAGGACGAGCTGGCCGCCTACTCCAGCCTGGTCGAGGGCGACGCCACCCTGACCATGGAGCGCTACCTGACCGAGAGGCTCACCCCGGCCGAGCGGGTCGACGCCGGCCTGGCCGCCGCCGCCGACCGCACCCCCCAGCGCGACGCCGCCCCGGCGGTCATCCGCGAGGCGATGCTGTTCCCCTACCAGGAGGGCCTGCGCTTCGTCCGGGCCCTCTACCAGCAGGGCGGCTGGGACGCGGTCAACCGCGCCTACCGCGACCCGCCGGTCTCGACCGAGCAGGTGCTGCACCCCGAGCGCTACCTGGGCGCGCGCGACCGGCCCCAGGCGGTCGACGTCCCCGACCTGAGCGGGCGGCTCGGCGGCGGCTGGCGGTCCGGGGTCGAGCTGAGCTTCGGCGAGCTCGACGCCCGCCTGCTGCTCCAGGGCGAGCTGGCCGTCACCACCGCCGGGGCGGCCGCGGCCGGCTGGGACGGCGGCCGCCTGCGCACCTTCCAGCGGGGCGGCAGCACCGCCCTGGCCCTGCGGACCGTCTGGGACTCCACCGCCGAGGCCAGCCAGTTCTGCAACGCCGTGCGCGGCTGGGCCAACGGCCGCTTCGACGCCTCCGGCCAGGCCGCCGGCAGCCGGCGCTGGTCGGGCTCGGGCCAGCAGGCCGCCCTGCTCTGCCGCGGCCCCCGGGTCGCCTGGCTGTCGGCCCCCGACCGCCCCACCCTGGACCGCCTGGCCGGCGCCGTCGGCAGCCCCTGAGCCCGCGTTGACGGGGAGCGCCGCCGGCGGGGACCATGAGCGGGCCGCCACCGCCACCGACCGACGGGAGCCGACGCTGCGACCATGGACCGACCGCCGCCCGCTGGCGTTGTCGGTCGCCGTCGGGCTGGTGGCGCTGCTGCCGGGGGCGACCCGGCCCGACCGGTCGCCGCCGCTGTTCGCCGCCGGGCTGCTCGGCAACCGGGACGCGCTCGTCTCGGTCCCGCCCGACCAGGCCGACGGGGCGGCCTACCTGGAGGGGAGCACGGTGCTGGGGCTGGCCGACGGCCGCCTGCGCTACCTGCCGCCCGGGGCCTCCGACCCGGTCACCGGGCCGCCCGGCGACCCGGGGGCGCTGGCCGTGGCCGCCGAGGAGCGGGCCTGGCTGGCCGCCGGGACGGTCCCGGGCGTCGGCGCCGCCGAACGGGAGGTGGCCGCCCGGTCGCTGCTGTTCCTGCGGCTGCTGGTCCGGCCCGGGGGCGGCGCCCTGGCCGCCCAGACGCCCTACTGGGCGTACGTGTGGCCGCGCGACGCCAGCTTCACCGCCGCCGCCCTGGCCGTGACCGGCCACCGCCGCGAGGCCGGGGCCGTCCTCGGCTTCCTGGCCGGCACCCAGCGCGGCGACGGCACCTGGCCGGCCCGCTCCTCCCCGGACGGCCGGCCGGTCGCCGACGGCCGCCCCGCCCAGCTGGACGCCACCGGCTGGGTCCCGTGGGCGGCCTGGCTGGCCACCGACCAGGGCCGCGACGCCCGGCTGGCGGCCCGGCTGTGGCCGATGGTGCGGGCCGCCGCCGACCACGCGGCCGCCGCCGTCGGCCCCGACGGCCTGCCCCCGGCCGGCCCCGACTACTGGGAGCGGCGCGAGCGCGCCCCCACCCTGGGCACGGCCGCCGCCATGCTGGCCGGCCTGCGCGCCGCCGCCCGCCTCGCCGGGCCGGATGAGGGGCGGCGCCGGGACGCCTGGGCGGGGGCCGCGGAACGGCTGCGGCAGGGGGTGGCCGGGCGGTTCGGGCCCGGCGGGTACCAGCGGTACCCGGCCGGGGGCGGGCCGGACGCGGCCGTGACCTGGCTGGGGCCGCCGTTCGGGCCGCCCGACCCGGCGGTCGCGCGGGCGGTGAAGACGGCCTGGCGGCGGCTGACCGTGGCCGGCGGGGCGGTGCCGGGGCGGCCCTGGCTGGGGAGCGACCCGTGGACCCCGGCGACGGCGTCGTTCGCCCTGGCCGCCATGGCCTCGGGCGACGTGGCCGCCGCCGAGGCCCGGCTGGCCTGGCTGCTCGGCCACCGCACCGAGCTGGGGGCCTTCCCGGAGCGGGTCGGGCGCGACGACGGCGCCCCCCGGTCGGTGGCCCCCCTGGCCTGGACCCACGCGATCGTGCTGCTGACCCTGGTCAGCCGCGATCGCGCGGTTCCAGCCCCCTGACCTCGGCCTCGGGGGCGGCGGCCACGGGCGCGGCCGCCGTGACCTCGGGCGCCGGGCCGGGACGGGCCCCGGCGGCGGTCTCGTGGGCGAGCAGGCGCTCGTTGAGCAGCACGTTGAACGCGGCCGCGACCGGGATGGCCATGAGGGCGCCGACCAGGCCGAGGACGGTGGCCCCGATCAGGCCGGCGATCAGCACCGCGGCCGCGCCCAGCTCGACCGTCGTCTTCAGCACCCGGGGCGCGATCAGGTAGTTCTCGAGCTGCTGGTAGGCGACGAAGAAGGCGGCGACGAGGATAGTCGTGGGCCACAGGTCGGTGGTGAACAGGGCCACCGTGACGCCCAGGACCGCCCCCAGGGTGGCCCCGATCATGGGGATCAGGTCGCAGATGGCGACCAGGAAGGCCAGCGGGACCGCGAACGGCACGCCGAGGAGGGCGAAGGCGATGTAGGAGGCCACCCCGGCGATCAGCGAGATGATGATGTTGCCGATCATGTAGCCGCCGACCTTGTCGACCACCAGGTCGACGACCCGCCGGGCGTGCGGCCGCCGTTCCATCGGGAACAGCCGCACCACCCCGGCGCGGATCCTCGGCATGTCGGCCATGAAGTAGATCGTGAACACCAGGATGGTGAGGCTGTTGAACACCGCCCCGAACACCCGGCTGGTGAAGCCCAGCAGTCCGGTCCCGAGCCGGGTCGGCAGGGTGCCGGCCAGCCCCTGGAGCTGCTCGGAGATGTTGTAGCGGTCGTCGAGCCGGCGGAACTGCGAGGAGCGGTCCTGGAGGCGGCCCAGGTACTCGGGCAGGTCGTCGATGAGGTTGCGGCCCTGGGTCACCAGCGGCGGGATCACCGAGAGCAGGAAGGCGGCGGCCAGGCCGAAGGCGAGGGCGAAGATGAGCGTGACCGCCCACCCGCGGCGCATCCCCCGCCTGGTCAGCAGGCGCACCGCCGGGTCGAGGCTGACGGCGATGAACAGCGCGATCAGGATCCGGATGAGGATGGCCCGGACGGTGTAGAGGGCGTACAGGCCGACCAGGGTGCCGGCGGCGCCCAGGCCGACCAGCGCCCCCGAGCGGACCAGCTCCGCCGGGCGCAGCCGGTGCGGAGGCGTCGACGGCTCCATGGACGGATGCTACCGCCCCGGCGATCTCGCCGGTACGAGGTCGGGCCGGCTCGGATAGCCTCCCTCTTGCCGCGGGGGCGGGACCGGGCGATGCTTGGCCGACGGCGGCCGGAGGAGCGGGCGGATGAGCGAAGGCACCACCGAGGGCATGACGGAGGGCACGGCCGAGGGCGCGGCCACGCGCACCTCGCGGACCAAGATGACCCTGCGCGTCCTGGTCTCGCTGCTGCTCATCGGCGCCATCTTCTGGTACCTGCTCCAGGACGTCTCCCTGGCCGCCGTGTGGGCGGCCATCACGGCCATGACCTGGGGCGAGCTGGCCATCCTGGCCGTGATCGCCGGCTGGAACCTCTGCACCTACGCCTTCGTGTGGATGACGGTCACCCCCGGGCTGTCGTTCTGGCGGGCCATGATCATGACCCAGGCCACGACGGCCATCACCAACACCGTCCCGGCCGGCTCGGCCATCGGCATCGGCATGACCTACGCCATGCTGCACAGCTGGGGGTTCTCCCGCTCCCGGACGACCATCGCCGTGCTCGTCTCCGGCGTCTGGAACGCCTTCGCCAAGCTCGCCATCCCCGTGCTCGCCCTCGCCCTGGTCGCCCTCCAGGGCAACGCCAGCGCCACCCGGGTCACCGCCGCCGGCCTCGGCATCGGCGGCCTGATCGCCGCCATCGTGGTCTTCGCCCTGATGCTGCGCAGCGAGCGCATGGCCGAGAAGGTCGGGGTGGTGGCCGGCCGGGTCGTCTCCCGGCTGCTGGCCCTGATCCGCCGCCCCCCGGTGCGGGGCTGGGAGATCGCCACCGTCAAGTTCCGCAACCAGACCGTCGACCTGCTGGAGCACGGCTGGTTCCCGATCACCGCGGCCACCCTGGTCAGCCACCTGTCGCTGTACCTGGTGCTGCTGGCCTGCCTGCGCGACGTCGGCATCAGCGACGCCGAGGTCGGCTGGGCCGAGGTCCTGGCCGTGTTCGCCTTCGCCCGCCTGGCCACCGCCGTCCCCTTCACCCCGGGCGGGGCCGGGGTGGTGGAGGCGGTGCTGATCACCGGCCTGACCGCCGCCGGCGGGGCCAAGCCCGAGGTCGTCGCCGCCGTCCTCGTCTACCGGGGCCTCACCTGGGGCCTGCCCATCCTGGTCGGGATCTTCTGCCTGCTGTGGTGGCGCAAGCAGTCGCTGACCGCCCCGGCCGGCGCGGCGCCCTCGACCGGGGCCGGGCGGCCATGACCGCCGGCCGGCGCGTCGAGCGCCGCCCCAGCGACCTGATCTGGCTCGTCGCCGGGGCCGTGGTCCTGCTGCTGTGCGCCCTGCCGGTGCGCGCCGACCGGGTCGACGCCGTCGAGGGCGACGCCTTCCGGCTGGTCAACGACCTGCCCAGCGCGCCCTTCCCGATCGTCTGGGTGCCGATGCAGCTCGGCAACTTCCTGGTCGTGCCGGCGGCCGTCCTGGCCGCGCTCGCCTTCCGGCGCTGGCGGCTGGCCGCCGGGCTGGCCCTGGCCGGGGCCGGCGTGTACGTGCTGGCCAAGGTGGTGAAGCGGTTCGTCGAGCGCGGCCGGCCCAGCGACGTGCTCGACGAGGTGGTCGTGCGCGGGGCGGCGCCGCACGGGCTCGGGTTCGTCTCCGGCCACATCGCCGTGGTCACCGCCCTCGCCCTGGTCGCCTGGCCGTGGCTGCCCCGCTGGGGCCGCTGGGCGGCCGGGGCGGCCGTGGCCGCGGTCTTCTTCACCCGCATGTACGTCGGCGCCCACCTGCCCCTGGACATGGTCGGCGGGGCCGCCCTCGGGGTGGCCGTCGGGGCCCTGGTCCGGCTGCTGCTCGGGGTCCCGGCCCGCGGTCCCGACCCCGCCGGCGACGCCGCCGCCGCCGCCGACACGCAGCGGGCCGCCTGATGGCCTGGCTGCCCCGACCCGGCTACACCCGCCATCCCGGCGACGCCGTCCGGGTGGTCCTGGGCGCCGCCGTCCTGGCCGTGACCACCACCGCCATCCACCGGAACTTCATCGGCGACCGCGAGGCGGCCCTGTTCCGGGTCGTCAACGAGCTGGCCCTGCCCGGCTGGACCTGGCCGGGGGTGTGGCTGGTCATGCAGCTGGGGGTGATCGGGGCCGTGCCCCTGGTCGCGGTCCTGGCCCTGGCCACCAAGCGGCTCCGCCTGGCCCTGGACGCCGTCCTGGCCGCCGGCAGCATCTACCTGATCGCCAAGCTGGTGAAGGAGTTCGTGCAGCGGGGCCGGCCCCAGACCCTGCTGGAGGACGTCAACATCCTCGGGGAGCCGGCCCGCGGCCTCGGCTACGTCTCCGGGCACTCGGCCGTGGCCGTGGCCCTGGCCACGGTGGCCAGCCCGTACCTGGGCCGGCGGGCCCGGCGGGTCGCCTGGGTCCTGGCCGGCTGCGTCTGCCTGGCCCGCATGTACGTCGGGTCGCACCTGCCGTTCGACGTGGTCGGCGGGGCCGCGCTCGGCTGGGCGGCCGGGTCGCTGGTGCTGTTCGTCCTCGGCGCCCCCGACCCGCGGGTGCCGCTGGGCAAGCTCCAGGCCGCCCTCACCGAGCACGGCCTCGACCCGACCGGCCTGACCCCCGTCGGCGGGGACGTCCGCCGCTCGGCCTGCTTCGTGACCGGCGGCGGCAAGGAGCCGGAGGTGTTCGTCAAGGTCGTGCTCCGGGAGTGGCGCGACGGCGACCTGCTGTGGCGCTCCTGGCGGCGGCTGACCCGGCGCCACCAGCACCGGCCGGTCCGGGTCGGCTCGCCCCACCACGAGGTCGAGCACGAGGCCTCGATGGCCCTGCTGGCCGCCCGGGCCGGCGTCCGCGCCCCCGAGGTGCTGCTGGTCCAGTCCTTCGACAACGGCGCCGGCATGCTCGTCCAGCGGCGGATCACCGGTCACGACCTGGGCCAGCTGGACGCCGCCGGGATCGACGACGCCCTCCTCACCGAGGTCTGGCGCCAGGTCGGCCTGTTGCACAAGGCCGGGATCGCCCACGGCGAGCTGGTCCCGGCCAACTGCATGGTCGACAACGACGGCCGGCCCTGGCTGGTCGACTTCGACCAGGCCCGGGTCGCTCCGGGCAGCGAGCCGCTCGAGCGCGACCGGGCCGAGCTGCTCGAGGCCCTCGGCGGGCTGGTCGGCCAGGACCGGGCCCGGCGAAGCTCCGAGGCGACCCTGGTGTGAGCGCCGGGCGCTCCTCGCGGACCAGGCTGCTGGCGTCGGTGCTGCTGGCCGCGCTCATCTTCGCCTTCCTGTTCCGCCGGGTCGACGTCTCCGGCGCCTGGGCCGAGATCCAGGAGATGACCTGGTTCGAGCTGGCCACCATCGCCGCCGTCGCCGGCTGGAACCTGGTCACCTACTGGGCCCTGTGGATGGCCGTCACCCCGGGGCTGCGCTGGACCCAGGCCATGACGGTGGCCCTGTCGGGCACGGCGGTGACCAACACCGTGCCCGGCGGGTCGGGGATCGGGGTCGGGCTGACGTACGCGATGCTCGACTCCTGGGGGTTCTCGCGGGGCCGCGGCTCCCTGGCCGTCCTCGTCACCGGGGTGTGGAACGCGTTCATCAAGCTGGCCCTCCCCGTCCTCGCCCTGGCCCTGATCGCCCTGCAGGGCGACGCCAGCCGCTCCCGGGTGGCGGCCGGGGCGGTCGCGATCGTCCTGCTGGGCGTGGCCGTCGGCGGGTTCGGGCAGATGCTGCGCAGCGACCGGGCGGCCGCCCGGGCCGGCCGGCTGGCCGAGCGGGCCGCCAACCGGGCCCGGCGGCTGGTCCGGCGGCCGCCGGTGCACGGCTGGGTGGGGGCGACGACCAAGTTCCGGTCGCGGGCCAAGGACCTGCTGCTGGCCCGCTGGCCCGCCGTCACCGCGGCCGCGCTGATCAGCCACCTGTCGCTGTACCTGGTGCTGCTGGTCGCCCTGCGCCACGTCGGGGTCGGCGACGCCGAGGTCGGCTGGGCCCAGGTGCTGTTCGTGTTCGCCACCACCCGGCTGCTGACCGCGGTCCGGTTCACCCCCGGCGGGGCCGGCGTGGTCGAGGTGCTGCTCATCGGCGGGCTGGTCGCGTTCGGGGGCGACACGGACCAGGTGACGGCCGCGGTGCTGGTCTTCCGGGCCCTGACCTGGCTGCTGCCCATCCCCCTGGGCGCCCTCGCCTACCTCGCCTGGCGCTGGCGCCAGCACCGGCGGGCCACCGTTGGCCCCGAGGCCGCGCCGGTCGTGCCCGCCGACCCGCGCGCCCGGTCGGGGTGAGCCCGGTGACGGCCGCGCCCCCGCCCCCCGCCGCCTGGCCACTGGTGCTGGCCGGGCCGATGCCGCGCCGGGTCGAACCGGGGGCGGTCAGCGTGTTCGTGGCCTGCCGGGCGCCGCGGACGGTCGAGCTGTCGATCTACCGCGGGACCCGGCCCGGCCCGCAGCGGCTGGTCCACGCCGAGCGGGGGCGGACCGTCCCGCTGGGCCGCCGGCTGCACGTCGCCGTGGTCACCGCCCGCCCGCCGGCGCCCCTCGTTCCGGGCACGGTGTACGGCTACGACCTGCGCTTCCTCCGCGAGGCCGGCCCGGCGGACGGCGACGACGGCCCCGCCGAGGCCGGCCTCGGGTCGCTCGGCCTGCTCGAGCGGCTCGGCTACCGGCCCGGCGAGCTGCCCAGCTTCGTCCTCCCGCCCGAACGCCTGGAGCAGGTCCGGATCGTCCACGGGTCCTGCCGCAAGCCGCACGGCCAGCGCCGCGACGCCCTGGCCACCCTCGACACCATCCTGGCCGCCACCTCCGACGACCCCGAGGCCAGGCCGCAGCAGCTGTTCCTGACCGGCGACCAGATCTACGCCGACGACGTCGCCCCCGGGCTGCTCGACCTCTGCCGGCGGGTCGGGGAGGCCGCGCTCGGCTGGGAGCGGCCCGAGCCGCTCCCCGACACCGCCCACGGCGGCGAGGACCGGCTGGCCCCGACCCGCCGCGACCACCTGGTGCGCCACCACGCCGGCTTCACCGGCCCGGTGCTGGACTGCCACCTGATGTCGCTGGCCGAGTTCTACGGCATGTACCTGCTGGTCTGGTCGGAGGAGCTGTGGCCCCGCGACCCCGCCGGGCTGGCCACCCTGCCCGCGGCCGAGGGGGAGGCCGGCCGCTCCCGGGCGGCCGTGCTCGAGCTCGCCCGCACCCTGCCCCGGGTGCGCCGGGCCCTGGCCAACGTCGCCACCTACATGATCTTCGACGACCACGACGTCACCGACGACTGGAACCTGCACCGCCGCTGGCACGACCACGTCCACGGCCGGCCGCTGGGCCGGCGCCTGGTCCAGAACGCCCTCAGCGCCTACGCGGTGTTCCAGGGCTGGGGCAACGAGCCGGACCAGTTCGCCGCCGACCGGCCGGGCGGCCAGCTGCTGGCCGTCCTGGCCGCCTGGGACGGCCAGGAGGGCGGGACCTGCGAGACGATCCGGGCCCGGCTGGGGCTGCCGTCGGCGCAGGCGGCGGCCCCGGTCCGCTGGGACTACCAGGTCGACACCCCCAGCTTCCAGGCGATCGTGCTCGACACCCGGACCCAGCGGGGGTTCCGGCCGGGCGGCAACGGGCTGGCCGCCCCGGCCCTGCTCAGCCCCGAGGCCATGGCCCGCCAGCTCGGCGACCGGCTGGCCGCCCGCCCCGGCGAGGTCCCGGTGACGGTGCTGGTGTCGGCCGCCCCGGTCTTCGGCCACCCCCTGGTCGAGGCCAAGATCCAGCTCAAGCGGATCAAGGCCATCGAGTGGCACGAGCAGGGGCCGGCCGCGGTCGACCGGGAGGCGTGGTCGCTGGACCCGGCCGCGTTCGAGGCCCTGCTGGCCGCCCTGGTCCCGTTCCGGCGGGTGGTGATCCTGTCCGGCGACGTCCACTACGGCTTCGCCGGGTCGGTCGCCTACTGGGACCGGCGCAACGGGGTGGAGCGGCAGGCCCGCTTCGTCCAGTGCACCTCGACCCCACTGAAGAACGAGGATGGCCGCACCCGGCTGCTGGGCGGGGTGCCGACCGTCGTGCAGGTCCCGCACCTGCTCGGCAAGCGGATCGAGCGGCTGCTGGGCCGCCTGACCACGCCCCCGTCGGTGTCGTACCTCGGCTGGTCGAGCGACCCCCACCCGCGGGGCCGGCGGCGCTGGCGGCTGGGCCGGCGGCGGTTCCTCCCGGTCCCGTACGTCCTGCCGGCGCCGCTGGCCCACGCCCACCGGCTGGCCGCCCCGCCCGAGTGGGGCTACCAGATCGACTTCCAGGCCGACGCCGGCACCGAGCCGCTGGTGCCGGGCCGTTCGGGCGCGTTCCACCACCGGGCCCTGGCCCTGCGGGCCGAGAACCGCTGGTCGTTCATGCACTGCATCGTCGGGCGCAACAACCTCGGCGACATCGAGTTCCTGCCCGGGGTCGGCGGCGCCCCCGGCATGGAGCCCGACCTGGTCCGCCAGTCGCTGTGGTTCGACAAGACCTCGATCCGGTCGGGCAGCGAGCCCGAGCGGCTGCCCTACACCATCTACGACCTCCCCCTGGCGCCGCCGCCGCCCCAGGGCCAGCCGGGCCGCGTCCGGTAGCATGGCCAGATGGACCGGCGGATCTTCGGGCTCGAGAACGAGTACGGCGTCACCTGCACGTTCCGGGGCCAGCGCCGCCTGTCGCCGGACGAGGTGGCCCGCTACCTGTTCCGGCGGGTCGTCTCCTGGGGGCGTTCCTCCAACGTGTTCCTGGAGAACGGGGCCCGGCTCTACCTGGACGTCGGCTCCCACCCCGAGTACGCCACCCCCGAGTGCGACTCGGTGACCGAGCTGGTCACCCACGACAAGGCGGGGGAGCGGATCCTGGAGAGCCTGCTCGCCGCCGCCGAGGCCCGCCTCCACGAGGAGGGCATCGCCGGCAAGATCTTCCTGTTCAAGAACAACACCGACTCGGCCGGCAACTCCTACGGCTGCCACGAGAACTACCTGGTGTCGCGCTACGGCGAGTTCCAGCGGCTGGCCGACGTGTTGATCCCGTTCTTCGTCAGCCGCCAGATCCTCTGCGGGGCCGGCAAGGTGCTGGCCACCCCCAGGGGCGCGGTCTACTGCATCGCCCAGCGGGCCGAGCACATCTGGGAGGGCGTGTCCTCGGCCACCACCCGCTCGCGGCCGATCATCAACACCCGCGACGAGCCCCACGCCGACGCCGAGCGCTACCGGCGCCTGCACGTGATCGTGGGCGACTCCAACATGTCCGAGTGGTCGGCCTTCCTCAAGGTCGGGGCCACCGACCTGGTCCTGGCCATGGTCGAGGAGGCCACCGTCCTGCGCGACCTGACCCTGGAGAACCCCATCCGGGCCATCCGGGAGATCTCCCACGACATGAGCTGCCGCCGCAAGGTCCGGCTGGCCAACGGGCGCGAGGCCAGCGCCCTGGAGATCCAGCGGGAGTACTTCGAGAAGGCGGCCCGGTTCGTCGACCGCCGCGACGCCGGCGAGACGGCCAAGCGGGTGGTCGACATGTGGGGCCACGTGCTCGAGGCGATCGAGCACCAGGAGCTGGACCGGATCGGCCGCCAGGTCGACTGGGTGACCAAGTACCTGATGATCGAGCGGGCCCGGGCGCGCCACAACCTGCCCCTGTCGCACCCCAAGGTCGCCCTGATGGACCTCACCTACCACGACGTGAACCGCAAGCGCGGCCTCTACTACCTGCTGGAGCGCAACGGGTCGGTGGAGCGGGTGTGCGACGACCGGGCCATCGACCGGGCCACCCAGGAGCCGCCCCAGACGACCAGGGCCCGCCTCCGGGGCGAGTTCATCCGCCAGGCCAAGGAGCGCCGCCGCGACTACACCGTCGACTGGGTCCACCTGAAGCTCAACGACCAGGCCCAGCGCACCGTCCTCTGCAAGGACCCGTTCCGGGCCCACGACGACCGGGTCGACAAGCTGATCGCCAGCATGTAGCCGACTCGGCCGCCGCGGGCCGGTCGGGCTCAGGCGCTGCTGACCAGGTCGCGGCGGCGGAAGGCGGCCAGGCCGGCCCCGGCCAGCACCACCGCCACGACCACCAGCCAGAGCAGCGGGGTGGCCGTGAAGGTGGCCGCCGGCAGCCGCGGCAGGTGGGCGAACGGCGACAGGTCGAGCAGCCAGCGGCTGAGCTGGAGCGCCTCCCCGAACATGGTGATGGCCAGCAC
>DASUPQ010000302.1 GCA_036280995.1 Actinomycetota bacterium
GCCAGCTGGCCAGCACCTGCGGCGTCGACGCGGGCCAGGTCGGTGGCTAGCCCCGGCGGCTAGAGGCCGCGGAGGAACCGGGCCGCGACCGGGGCGGCGACGCGGCCGCCGACGCCGCCGTCCTCGACCACCACCGAGAAGGCCAGGTCGCCGCGGAAGCCGATGAACCAGGCGTGGGTGGGCAGCGGGTCGCCGGTGCCGAACTCGGCCGTGCCGGTCTTGCCGGCGGTCTTGCCGGGCAGGCCGGCCGGGGCGGCCGTGCCCTCGGTGACCACCCGGCGCATCAGGGTCCGCAGGGTGGTGGCGACCTTGGGGTCCAGCGGCTCGGGGGGGTCGGCCTCGGCCGCCTCGCCGGCGACCAGGGTGGGCTGGCGCCAGCGGCCGTCGGCCACGGTGGCCGCGACCAGGGCCATCTGCAGGGGGCTGGCCACCACCCGGCCCTGGCCGAAGGCCTCGGCGGCCAGGTCGGCCTTGTCCGCGGGGGCCGGCACGCGGCTGGTCACGGCCGGGATGCCGGGGGACGGGTCGAGCCCGAACCCGAACCGGTCCGCGGCCGCGACCAGCTCGTCGCCGTCCAGCCGCTTGGCCGCCTGCTGCACGAAGGCGGTGTTGCAGGAGTGGGCGAAGGCGCTGGAGAACGGGATCCGGCCCAGCACCTCGTCCTCGAAGTTGCCGAAGGTGCGGCCGCCGACCTTGGTCTCCTTGGGGCAGTCGACCGGGTCGCCCGGACGCAGCCCGCCGGCCAGCAGGGCCCCGGCGGTGACCACCTTGAAGGTCGACCCGGGCGGGTAGCGGCCGAGCAGGGCCCGGTTGTAGCCCTCGAACGGGGTGCTGACCACCGCCACCAGCTCACCGGTGGACGGCCGCACGGCCACCAGGGCGGCCGGCTTGCTCACCGGGTCCAGGGCCGCCTCGGCGGCCCGCTGGGCCTGCGGGTCCAGGGTCGTCTCCACGGCCTCGCCGTCGGTGCCGGCGAACTCGTGGAGGACCTTGGTCGCCTCGCCGTCCTCGCCGCCCTGGCCGTCCTTGGCGGCCAGGCGGACCTCGCCGGACGGGGTGCCGGCGAGCTGGCGCTCGAACGCCGCCTCGAGGCCGTTGCCGTGGCCGGTCCGGTCGCCCGTCTGGTAGGGAGCGCCCAGCTCCTTGAGGTCGTCGGCGGTCACCGGCCCGACCGAGCCGAGCAGCATCCGGGCCGAGGCCGGCCCGTTGTACTCCCGGCCCTCGCCGGACGGGAACGACAGGCCGGGCACGGGGTAGATGTCGTCCCGGATCAGCTCGAAGTCGGCCTCGGCCAGGGTGACCACGGGGACGGCCTGGTTCGGGCGGCGCTCGGCCTCGGCCAGGGCCCGCCTGGCCGTCTCGGCCGGGACCTCGGCGTGGGTGGTCAGGGCGTCGACGACCTCGGCCGGGTCCTTGACCCGCTCGCCGACGACGGTGATCGTGATCACCGGACCGGGCCCGGCCAGCTCGGAGCCGTCGGCGGCCAGGATCGGCGCCCGCTCCGGCCAGGTCCGGGTCCGCTGGAAGCGGAGCCCGGCGGTCAGCTCCGGGTGGAGGGTGGCCGGCGACCAGTCGACCAGCCAGCGGTCGTCGCGCCGGACGAGGCGCAGCACCCCCTCATACGGCCACTCCCCCAGCGCCCGCAGGGTCAGCTTGGCCTGGAACGGGACCTCGGCCCGGTCGTCGGTGACGGTGGCCGTCCCGGGAGCGAAGCTGGCCTTGGTGACCCGCAGGTCCTCCATCATGTCGGTGTGCTGCCTGGCGAAGTCGGCCGGCGGCGCGGCCACCTGGGCCTGCATGGCCGGCCAGTCCTTGCCCGCCCAGGCCTCCAGGTAGGCGGCCGCGACCGGGTCGGGCCTGGCCTTGGGCCGCAGGTACCACCATGCCCCGGCCCCGGCGGCGGCCAGCACCACCACGGCCACCAGCCCGACGATCACCCGGCGACGCATCGCGGCAGTTTAGCCGACCCCGGCCTCGGCCATGGCCCGGAGCTCGCGGCGCAGGTCGCCGACCTCGTCGCGGATGCGGGCGGCGTACTCGAAGCGGAGCTCCTTGGCCGCCTCGTGCATCTCCTCCTCCAGGGAGGCGATGAGGCGCTCCAGGTCGGCCCGGGGCATGCCGCTGACGGCCGGCTCGCCGCCGCGGCGGCCGGCCCGGCCTCGGGCCGGGGTGGGGGCGCGGCCCTTGCGGGCCCTGCCGCCAACGGCCGTGCCCTCGTCCTCGCCCCGCAGGGCCTGGATGATGTCGGTGACCCGCTTGCGGACGGTCTGGGGGTCGATGCCGTTGGCGGCGTTGTAGTCGATCTGGAGCTTGCGGCGGCGGTTGGTCTCCTCGATGGCCCGGGTCATCGACGGGGTGACCTGGTCGGCGTACATGATCACCTGGCCGTCGACGTTGCGGGCGGCCCGGCCGATGGTCTGGACCAGGGAGGTCTCCGAGCGCAGGAAGCCCTCCTTGTCGGCGTCGAGGATGGCCACCAGGGTCACTTCGGGCAGGTCGAGGCCCTCGCGCAGCAGGTTGATCCCGACCAGGGTGTCGAACTCGCCAAGGCGCAGGTCGCGCAGGATCTCGATGCGCTGCACGGTGTCGATCTCGGAGTGGAGGTACCGGACCCGCAGGCCCATCTCCAGCAGGTAGTCGGTCAGGTCCTCGGCCATCTTCTTGGTCAAGGTGGTGACCAGGACCCGCTGGTCGCGCTCGACCCGCGAGCGGACCTCGTGGATCAGGTCGTCGATCTGGCCCCTGGTCGGGCGGACCAGCACCTCGGGGTCGACCAGCCCGGTGGGGCGGATGATCTGCTCGACCACCGCTCCCGACTCGCGCCGCTCGTAGGGACCGGGGGTGGCCGACACGAACACCCGCTGGCCGACCCGCTCCCAGAACTCGTCGAAGCGCAGCGGCCGGTTGTCCATGGCCGAGGGCAGCCGGAAGCCGTGCTCGACCAGGGTCACCTTGCGGCTGTGGTCGCCCTCGTACTGGCCCTGGAGCTGGGGCACGGTCACATGCGACTCGTCCAGGAACAGCACGAAGTCGTCGGGGAAGTAGTCGATCAGGGTGAACGGCGGGCTGCCGGGGTCGCGGCCGTCGATCGGCCGCGAGTAGTTCTCGATCCCGTTGCAGGTGCCGACCTCGCGCAGCATCTCCAGGTCGTAGTTGGTGCGCATGCGCAGCCGCTGGGCCTCGAGCAGCTTGCCGTCTGCCTCCAGCTCGGCCAGGCGCTCGCCCAGCTCGACCTCGATGGCGGCGATGGCCCGGCGCATCCGCTCCGAGCCGGCCACGTAGTGGGTGGCCGGGAACACGTACAGCTCGTCCCGCTCGCCGACGATCTCGCCCGTGACCGGGTCCATGATCAGGATCCGCTCGACCTCGTCGCCGAAGAACTCCAGGCGCACGGCCCGCTCCTCGTACGCCGGGAAGATCTCCAGGGTGTCGCCCCGGACCCGGAACTTGCCGCGGACGAAGCTCAGGTCGTTGCGGTCGTAGTGGATGTCGACCAGCTTGCGCAGCACTCCGTCGCGGTCGTAGCTCTCACCCGCCTTCAGCCACAGCATCTGGTCGCGGTACTCCTGGGGCGAGCCCAGGCCGTAGATGGCCGACACCGAGGCGACCACGATCACGTCGCGGCGGGTCAGCAGCGACAGGGTGGCCGAGTGGCGCAGCCGGTCGATCTCCTCGTTCATCGAGGAGTCCTTCTCGATGTAGGTGTCGGTCTGGGGGATGTAGGCCTCGGGCTGGTAGTAGTCGTAGTAGGAGACGAAGTACTCGACGGCGTTGTCGGGGAACAGCTCCTTGAACTCGTTGGTGAGCTGGGCCGCGAGCGTCTTGTTGGGGGCCATGACCAGGGCCGGACGGTTCAGCCGCTCGATCACCCCGGCCATCGAGCGGGTCTTGCCCGAGCCGGTCACGCCCAGCAGCGTGACCCCCTGCTCGCCGGCCTCGAGCGCGTTGGCCAGCCCGTCGATGGCCGCCGGCTGGTCGCCGGCGGCGGGCATGTCGGTGACGAGCTTGAACGCGGGCATCGGGGGGAACTCCATGGCTGAAGCGGAACCGAACCTCCAGTGTACGAGCCGGCTGCGACAGTCGCCGTGGCCGGAGCTTGACCAGGCCGAGATCCGGCAGGGGTAGAGTAGGCGGCCGTGCCCCCCGAACGGCCGCGAGCTGGGAGCGTCATGGAGAGCTTCGTCATCAAGGGCGGACAGCCGCTGAGCGGCACCATCCGCCCGTCCGGGAACAAGAACGCCGCGTTGCCCATCGTGGCCGCGTCGCTGCTGGCCGACGAGCCGGTGGTGCTGCACAACGTGCCGCAGATCCTGGACGTGGACACGATGATGGAGCTGGTCGCCTCGACCGGGGCGACGGTGGAGCGGACCGGCCCCAACCAGGTCCGGATCGACCCGCGCGGCCTGCGCCGGGCGTCGCTCGACCCGGTGCTGTGCGCCCGCATCCGCGCGTCGGTGCTGCTGGCGGCGCCGCTGGTGGCCAAGACCGGCCACTGCCTGCTGCCGCCCCCCGGCGGCGACGTGATCGGCCGGCGGCGGCTCGACACCCACCTGCTGGCCTTCCGCAGCCTCGGGGTCCAGGCCAGCTTCGACCGGGCCCTGGAGCTGGAGGTGGGGCGGCTCCGCGGGGCGTCGATGTTCCTCGACGAGGCGTCGGTGACGGCCACCGAGAACGCCATCATGGCCGCCGTCCTGGCCGAGGGCACGACCGTCATCGGCAACGCCGCCTGCGAACCCCACGTCCAGGACCTGTGCCGCTTCCTGGTCGGCCTGGGCGCCCGCATCTCCGGCATCGGGTCGAACCTCCTGACCATCGAGGGGGTGGAGCGGCTCCGCGGGGGCGAGCACACCATCGGGACCGACTACATCGAGGTGGCCAGCTTCGCCGCCCTGGCCGCCGTGACCGGGGGTGAGCTGACGATCGAGGGCGTGGTCGAGGACGACCTGCGCCCGGTCGAGGTCGGCTTCTACCGCCTGGGGCTGACCTGGGAGCTGGACGGGGACCGCCTGCGGGTGCCGCGCGACCAGACCCTGGAGGTCGAGGACGACCTCGGCCAGGCCATCCCCAAGATCGACGACGGTCCCTGGCCGGCGTTCCCGGCCGACCTGACCTCGATCGCGGTCGCGGTCGCCACCCAGGCCAGCGGCACCCTGCTGATCTTCGAGAAGATGTTCGAGAACCGGCTGGTGTTCGTGGACAAGCTGGTCGGCATGGGGGCCCGGATCATCATCTGCGACCCCCACCGGGTGGTCGTCAACGGCCCCACCCGCCTGTACGGGGAGCGGCTGGAGTCGCCCGACATCCGCGCCGGCATGGCCCTGCTGCTGGCCGCCCTGGCCGCCGACGGCGAGTCGGTCATCGGCAACGTCGGCCAGATCGACCGGGGTTACGAGCGCATCGACGAGCGGCTCCGCACCCTCGGGGCCAACATCGAGCGCACCGGCTGACGTGCTGGGAGGGCGGGATTGGCCCTAGGCGCCGGCGACTGCGAGCGGCTCCACGACGGCCTGATCGCCCAGCCGGTCAACACCGCCTCGGCCCTGGCCTTCGTCGCCGTCGGCGCCTGGCTGGCCGGCCGGGGCCTAGGTGCCGGCGCCGGTCCCGCCCGGCCGGCATCGGTCGGATTCGGGCTGGTCGTGGCCGCCGCCGGCGTCGGCAGCGTCGACTACCACGGCCCCGGCTCCCCCGCGGCCCGCCTGCTGCACGACGGCACCCTGTATGCGGTGGCCGGGTTCGTGGCCTGGCGGGAGGTCGCCCGGCGGGTCGGCCGGGGCCGCCTGGAGCCGCGGCGCCGGACCGCCTACCGGGCCGCCCTGGCCGCGGCCGCCGCCGGCGCCGCCTGCTGGTGGCTGGGCCGCACCGCCAGCCCCGTGTGCGACCCCGACAGCCTCCTCCAGGGCCACGCCGCCTGGCACCTGCTGGCCGCGGCCGCCCTGGCCTGCTGGGCGGGGGCCGTCCTCGACCCGCCGGCTCAGGCCAGGTCGTAGAAGCCGATGTCGGAACGCCTGATCGTGACCAGGACCGCGTCCGAGCTGCGCTGGGCGTCGGGGGGCGGGCTCTCGGTCAGGATCAGCTGGAAGTAGAGGCTGCGCAGGAAGGCGGTGACGTTGGCCCGGGCCGCCGACTCGGCCTCGCTGGCGTAGGCGGCCCGCCAGGACTCCTGACCGGGGGCGGCGGTGAAGCGGTCCAGCCAGGCGACCAGCCAGCTGCGGTCGATCAGGTTGCGCCGGAGCGCGTTGAGGACGGCGTAGGCCAGGCGCTCGTCCTCGTGGTGGACGAAGACCTCCGGGACGGGGGTGAGCAGCCGGTCGGCGATCGCGCCCAGGATCCGCTGGAGCTCGGCCGCGCCCAGGTGGGGGCTGCGGGCCAGCATCATCAGCAGGTCGGCGGTGTGGCCGACGGCGTTGGCCCAGCCCGGCCCCGGGACCCAGCTGCGCAGGTCCTTCTCGCGTACCAGGTAGCCGAGGGCCGCCTCCAGGAAGCCGTCCAGGTCGGCCTGGTCGAGGAACGGGCTGGCGTTGTCGAAGGCGACGATCTCCATGAGGATCAGCACCGAGTAGGTGCGCAGGTACACCGAGTCGGTGCCCTGCTCGCCGAGGCCGGCCTCCAGGTTGGCGGTCATCTGCTTGGCCATGGTGCGCAGCTGCTCGCCCCCGTACTGGCCGCGCTCGATCCAGGCGGCCAGGATCCGGTAGGCGAACTCGTCGCGCAGCTCCGGGTCGGTGGAGCCGAGCCAGCCGAGCAGCTCCGGGGTGAGCTCCGCGACCCACTCGCCTTGGGGGAGGGCGTTCTCGTCGTTGGCGATGACCCGCCAGAAGCTCCGGTCCATCAGCCGGACCCCCCGCCAGAAACCAGGTCGACAAGTCCCTTGAGCGACTCCACCCGATGGGTGCCGTTCGGTTCCGGATAGCGGGCGAACCGGTCGATCAGAACGGGGGTGAGCCCGACCGCCCGGGCCGCGTCCACGTCGTTGACCGGCTGGTCGCCGACGTGCACCGTGGCCGCGGGGTCGGCCCCGGCCTCCTGGACGGCCCACCGGAAGATGGCCGGGTCGGGCTTGGCCACCCCGAGCTTGCCCGAGATGGCCACGACCGCGAACAGGTGGTCGACCCCCTGGAGGGCCAGGACGTCCTCCAGCCACGGCTCGAAGTTGGACACCACCCCCAGCGTGACCCCGCGGCCGGCCAGCTCCTCAAGGGCCGGTCGGACGTCGTCGAACAGCCGGTACCCGGCCGGGTCGCTGAACGCGGCGAACAGCGCCTCGGCCAGCTCCTCGCCCTGGTGGTGGCCGAGGCCGGCCAGCACCTGCCGGTAGAAACCGACCCAGAAGCTCCGCTGGGTGGCCGGGTCGGTCCAGTCGCTCGGCCAGCTGGCCGCCCGGACGGCGTCGGCGATGGCGGCGTCGACGGCCGCCTCCTCCAGCGGCAGGCCGTGGTCGGCGGCCACGGCCACGAACCGTCCCTGGAAGCTCGGCGCGGGCGCCAGCAGGGTGTCGCCGGCGTCGAACAGCACGCAATCGAGCGGGTCGGGAATGGGGGGCAGACGGCTCATACTGCGCAGGCTACAGCTCCGAACCGGCCCCAGTCACGACCGCCGACCGCCCTCCGGACCTCCCGCGCGCGCCGCCAGAAGACCCTGGAGCTCCTCCCAGACCTCGTCGACCCGGCGGCCGAGCTTCTCCAGCGAGCCGCTGTTGTCGATCACGATGTCCGCTCTGGCCAGGCGTTTCTCCGGCTCGAGCTGGGCGGCGATGCGGTTGGAGGCGTCCCGCTCCCCCAGCCCCTTGGCGGCCAGCCGCTCGACCTGGATCTCGTGGGGCGAGTGGGTGACGATCACCACGTCGACGCCCTCGGCCAGCCCGGCCTCGATCAGCAGGGCCGCGTCCAGGACCACGACAACGTCCTGGTGCTGGTGGGCCTCGAGCCGGTCGGCGATGCGGGCGAAGATGGCCGGGTGGGTGATCTCGTTGAGCAGGGCCAGCTTGGCCTTGTCGGCGAACACGATGTCGGCCAGGGCCTGGCGGTCGATCTGCCCGTCGGGGTGCAGCACCCCGGGACCGAAGTGCTCGCGGATCTTGCACCAGGCCGGCGTGCCCGGCATCACCACCTGCCGGGCGATGTGGTCGGCGTCGATGACCTCGGCGCCGCGTTCGGCGAGCATGGCCGAGACCGTGCTCTTGCCCGAGGCGATGCCTCCCGTCAGCCCGACCAGCAGCATGTCCGCCGCCCCCTCAGGTGTGGTCCCGCTGACCGGCCGACCGTGCCGCCGGAGCGGCGCGCTGGGCCTCGCGGCCCGGCCCGCTACTCGCCGGCGTTCTTGCGCTTCAGGTCCTCGACGATGTTCTCGAGGGTGTCGTCGCCCGCGGCCTCGGCCTGGCCGGCGTCGCCGGCCTCGCCGGCCTCGGCCTCGCCGGCCTCGGCCTCGGGGGTCGGCTCGCCCTCCTGCCCCTGCTCCTCGACCGGCTGGCCCTCGGCGTCGTAGGTGCCCTCGTAGAAGCCGGCCTCCTGGAACGCCTCGGCCATGGCCGTCCCCGGCATCACCCCGATGGGGTTGCCCTGCTCGTCATAGACGTAGCTGCCGTCGGCGTAGTCGCCCTCGGCATAGGCCCCCTCGGCGTAGACGCCCTCGGCGTACTCGCCTTCGTAGCCCTGGTAGGCGCCCTCTTCCAGGGCCAGCTCGTCCTCCTGGGTGGTGAGCTGGGCCTGGTCCTGGGCGGCCTGCTTGAGCGACAGGGAGATGCGGCGGCGGTCCAGGTCGATGTCGATCACCTTGACGGTGATCTCCTCGCCGACGCTGACCACCTGCTCGGGGATGTCGACGTGGCGCTCGGCCAGCTCCGAGATGTGGACCAGGCCCTCGATGCCGTCGTCGACCCGGACGAAGGCGCCGAAGGGCACCAGCTTGGTCACCCGGCCCGGGATCAGCTCGCCGATCTGGTGGGAGCGGGCGAACTGGCGCCACGGGTCCTCCTGGGTCGCCTTGAGCGACAGCGAGACCCGCTCGCGCTCCAGGTCGACGTCCAGGACCTCGACCTCGACCTCCTGGCCGACCTCGACCACCTCGGAGGGGTGGTCGATGTGCTTCCAGGACAGCTCGGACACGTGCACCAGGCCGTCGACCCCGCCCAGGTCCACGAAGGCGCCGAAGTTGACGATGCTGGAGACGACGCCCTTGCGGACCTCGCCCTTGCGCAGGGTGTGCAGGAACGCCCGGCGGGTGGCCGACTGGGTCTCCTCCAGCCAGGCCCGGCGCGACAGGACCACGTTGTTGCGGTTCTTGTCGAGCTCGATGATCTTGGCCTCGAGGGTGCGCCCGACATAGGGGTGCAGGTCGCGCACCCGGCGCATCTCGACCAGGGAGGCGGGCAGGAAGCCGCGCAGGCCGATGTCGAGGATCAGGCCGCCCTTGACGACCTCGATGACGGTCCCCTCGACGATCTCGTCGTTCTCCTTCTTCTTCTCGATCGTGCCCCAGGCCCGCTCGTACTGGGCCCGCTTCTTGGACAGGATCAGGCGGCCGTCCTTGTCCTCCTTCTGCATGACCAGGGCCTCGATGTGGTCACCGAGACTGACGACCTCGTTGGGGTCGACGTCATGCTTGATGGACAGCTCGCGGGAGGGGATGACGCCCTCGGACTTGTAGCCGATGTCGAGCAGGACCTCGTCGCGGTCGACCTTCACCACGTAGCCGTCGACGATGTCACCTTCCTCGAAGGCCTTCAGCGACTCCTCGTAGGCGGCCGCGAGGTCTTCGGCGGAGCCGACATCGTTCTGTGTCACCTGGGTGGTTACCCCAGAGACGTCCTGCTCGGTTGCGGTGGGTCGCTCGGTGGACTCGGTCAACTGCTCGTCTCCTAGACTGTCGGACAGAAGGCTCCCCCTGCAGACGTTTTCGTGGCGGTGAGGCGACGCGATGAGCGTCAGAACACACTGGCAGAAAAGCCCACAGTGGTTCGGCAGATGGTAGCCGTCGCAGCTTCGTCGCGTCAACGGTCCATGCGCGTATGACCTGCGAGTTTGTGGTCCTTCGAGAAAGGATGGTCAAGTGACCGAGCCGCTCTACCAGCACGACGCCTACCTTGCCGCCTTCGATGCGCAGGTCACCGGGGTCGAACCCGATGGTGTCGTCCTCGACCGGAGCGCGTTCTTTCCCGGCGGGGGCGGGCAGCCGGCCGACATCGGCATCCTCGAAACCGGGGGGGTCGAGCTGGCCGTGACCGGCGCCCAGCGCCGCGAGGGCCGGGTCGTGCTGCTGGTCGACGGCGAGCCGCCGCCGGCCGGGGCCAAGGTCCGGGGCCGGCTCGACTGGCAGCGCCGCCACGCCCTGATGCGGACCCACACCGCCCTGCACATGCTGTCGGGGGTGATCGGCCGCGACTACGGGGCGCTGGTCACCGGGGGCAACTTCGAGGAGCAGAAGGCCCGGATGGATTTCGAGCTGTCCTCGATGAGCGCCGAGTTCGCCGAGGCGGTCGAGCGGGCGCTGCGGGTCGAGGTCGACGCCGACCGGCCGGTGCACGTGTCGTTCCTGTCCCCCGAGGAGTTCGCCTCGCGGCCCGAGCTGATCCGGACCAAGGCCAACCTGGTCCCCCAGGGCCTGACCGAGATCCGGGTGATCGACATCGAGGGCCTGGACCGCCAGGCCGACGGCGGCACCCACGTGGCCTCGACCGGCGAGGTCGGCACCATCTACGTGGTCGGCCACCAGTCCAAGGGCAAGGGCAACAAGCGCCTGCGCATCGCCCTCGACCCGGTGCCGGCCCCGCCGTCCCGCTCGGAGTGACCGGCGAGTGACCGAGGCGAGCTGGGTCGGCTGGGTCGCCCGGCTCCAGGCGATCGCCCAGGCGGGGCTGGAGCTGACCGACGGGCCGTACGACCGGGAGCGCTACGCGGCCCTGCGCGCCCTGGCCACCGAGATCGCCGCCGCCCACCTGGAGCTGCCGTCGCCGGCCGAGCGGATGGCCCTGGACGAGCTGCTGGCCGGGGACGGCGGCTACCCGACGCCCAAGGTCGACGTGCGCGCCCTGGTCCGGCGGGACCGGGAGGTGCTGCTGGTGCGGGAGCGGGCCGACGGCCGCTGGTCGCTGCCGGGCGGCTGGGCCGACGTCGGCTGGTCGCCGGCGGCGATGGTCGAGCGCGAGGTCGCCGAGGAGTCCGGCTTCCAGGTCCGGGCCCGGCGGCTGCTGGCCCTGTGGGACCGGTCACGCCACAACCCGGGGCTGTACCCCCACTCGGTCTACAAGGTGGCGGTCGCCTGCGACCTGCTCGGCGGCGAGGCCCGGCCCAGCATCGAGACGCTGGCCGCCGGCTGGTTCCCGCCCGGCGCCCTGCCCGAGCTGTCCACCGGCCGCATCACCGCCGCCCAGATCGCCCGGCTGATCGAGCTCGACGACCACCCGGAGCTGCCGCCCGACCTCGACTAGAACAGTGGCCGGTGTTCTAGCCCCTGGGCTGGCGGGCGGCCAGGCGGGTGCCGGCCACGGCCCCGACCAGGGCGCAGAGGGCGACCAGGACCAGCCAGGCGGTCGGGAACCGGGCCGGGGCCGGCTCGGCCGCGGCGGCTGCCCCGGCGGATGCGGCCTCGGCCGGCGCGGCCCGGCCGGGCGGGGTGCCGGAGTCGGCGACCTCCACCACCGACGAGCCCGTGCCCTGGCCGTCGCCGACGACCACCACCCCGACCATGCCCGGGTGGGCGTAACAGAAGAAGGGGTAGGTGCCGGCGCCGTCCAGGCGGACGGTGGTGCGGTCCCCGATCCGGCCATCCCAGCCCCACCCGCCCCCGGGCCGGGCCAGCGGGTGGTCGAGCTGGTCGCGGTTGACGATCGTCACCTCGCCGCCCTCGGCCACCCGCAGCACGGTCGGGCTGAAGCACATGTCGCGCAGGGCCAGGGTGGTGCCCCGCCCCTCGGTGGCCGGCGAATGGCAGCCCCCGCCCCCGCCCGCGGCGGCCGGCGGCGCCGCGGCCAGCAGCCCGGCCAGGACGGCGAGGAGCGGGACGAGGACGGACAGCCGGCGTCGGCGCATTGCGGGCTCCTCTCCTTCGAGGTCGATGCCCCTGGTACACCGCGGCGACGGTCCGGGTTCCCAGGGAGTTCGGGGCCATGAGCTCGACGCAGAGCAGGATCCCGATGGCCGGGAACACCGGCGAGAACGGCACCCGGAACGGCCGCGGCATCTCCGGGCGGACCCGCCGGAGGAGGATGACCCCCGCGTTGACCAGCCACGAACGCGAACGGGGTGCCGATGTTGACCAGCTCAACAATGGCGCTCAGGGGCCGAAGGCGGCCAGCAGGGCGATGCCCACCCCGAAGATCAGGGTCAGCCGCGCCGGCGTGCCGGTCCGCGGGTTGACCTCGGCCAGCCGTTCGGGGATGAGCCCGTCGCGGGCCACGGCGACCATGATCCGGGTCTGTCCGTACAGGGTGGCCAGCATGACGCTGGTGATGGCGACCAGGGCGCCGAAGGCGACCAGCGCCGCCGCCCAGCTGATGCCGGCGCCCTCCTCCAGGGCGAAGGCCAGCGGCGCCTCGCTCTCCTGGAGCTCGCTGGCGGGCAGGATCCCGACCGCGGTCACCGACACCAGCACGTACACGATGGTGGCGATCAGCAGGGAGCCGCAGATGACGATGGGCAGGTCGCGGCTGGGCTTCTTGGCCTCCTCGCTGCCGGTGGAGACGGCGTCGAAGCCGATGAAGGCGAAGAAGATGATCGCCCAGCTTCACGACCACCATGACGGTGTTGGCCCGGGCCGTCTCGCGGGCGCCCTTCATCAGCAGGGCGGTGACGGCGGCGACGATCAGCACCGCGGGCAGGTTGAAGGTCCCGCCTTCCTCCGGGGAGATGGCCAGCGCGTCCGGGATCCTGATGCCGAAGCCGGTGTCCAGGAACTCGTTGAGGTTGCCGCCCCAGCCGACCGCCACCGCGGCCACAGAGACGCCGTACTCGAGCACCAGGTCCCAGCCGATGATCCAGGCCACCAGCTCGCCGAGCGTGGCGTAGGCGTAGGTGTAGGCGCTGCCCGCGATCGGGATCGAGGAGGCCAGCTCGGCGTACGACAGGGCCGAGAACAGGCAGGTCACGGCGGCGAGGACGAACGAGACGGTGACCGCCGGGCCGGCGTCGGCGAACGGAACTCGCCATGGCGGCCGCCCTCGGCGTCGGTCAGCGGCCGGTCGTCCGCATGGCCGCCCTGGCCTTGTCGACGTCGTCGACCCCGATGACCAGACGGCTGCGGGTGGCCAGGTAGGTCAGGCTGACGTCGATGCCGGCCTCGGCCAGCGGGGCGAGCAGCTCGGCCAGGGCGCCCGGCCGGTCCTCGATGTCGGCCACGATCACCTCGTGCTCGCCGCGGACCACGAAGCCGGCCCTGGCGGCGGCCTCGCGGGCCTCGGGCGCGTTCTCGACCAGCACGTGGATGATCCCTTCGGGCCCGAACTGCTGTCCTGAGACCCCCTGGAGGTTGACCCCGGCCTCGCTGAGGGCCGCGGTGAGCTGGGCGAGCGTGCCCGCCTGGTACGGGAGGATGAAGAGTAGATCCTTCATCGCAGACTCCTCCCCTCGGGGGGACCAGGTGTCTACTCTGGTCCGGGTTCGGGGCGAATGTCCAGGGTCGCGGTCAGTGCTGGGCCTCGGCCCAGGAGCGGCCGGTGGCCATGGACACCTCGAGCGGCACCCGGAGCTCGTAGACGCCCTGCATCTGGCGGCGGACCAGCTCGGCCAGCCGCTCGCCCTCGCCGGGCGAGACCTCGAAGACGAGCTCGTCGTGCACCTGGAGGACCATGCGGCTGGCCAGGCCCTGGTCGGTCATGGCCCGGTCGACGGCGACCATGGCCATCTTGATCAGGTCGGCCGCCGACCCCTGGATGGGCGCGTTGAGCGCCATCCGCTCGGCCATCTGCCGCCGCTGCCGGGAGTCGGAGGCCAGGTCGGGCAGGTAGCGGCGCCGCCCGAGGATGGTCGAGGTGTAGCCGTCCCGCCTGGCCTGGGTGACGACCGCGTCCAGGTAGGCCTTGACCTTGCCGAAGCGCTCGAAGTAGGCGTCCATCAGCGCCCGGGCCTCGTCCGGGGGGATGCCGATGCCCTGGGCCAGCCCGTAGGCGGACAGGCCGTAGGCGAGACCGTAGGTGACCATCTTGACCCGGGCCCGCAGGTCGCGGTCGACCTGGTCGGGGGGCAGCCCCCAGACCATCCCGGCCACGGTGGCGTGCACGTCCTCACCCCCCAGGAACGCCTCGATGAGGGCCTCATCCCCGGCCAGGTGGGCCAGGACCCGGAACTCGATCTGGGCGTAGTCGGCCACCAGCAGGCCCTCGGCGTCGGGCCCGGCGATGAACGCCCGGCGGATCTCGCGGCCGGCCTCGGTGCGGATGGGGATGTTCTGCACGTTCGGGTTCTGGGTGGAGAGGCGGCCGGTGGAGGTGATCAGCTGGTTGAACTGGGCGTGGATGCGGCCGCTGGCCTTGTCGACCAGCTTGGGCAGGGTGTCGACGTAGGTGTTCTTGAGCTTGGCCACCTCGCGGTAGCCGATCAGGGCGTCGAGGATCGGATGGGGGTCGGTGGCGGCCAGCTGCACCAGGGCGTTGTGGTCGGTGGTGTAGCCGGTCTTGATCCGCTTGGTCTTGGGCAGCCGCAGCTTCTCGAACAGGATCTGCTGGAGCTGGGGATTGGAGCCGATGTTGAACTTCTCCCCGGCCAGCTGGTAGACGCGGGCCTCGTAGTCGGCCAGGCGGGCGTCGAGGCGGTCGCGGATCTCGTCCAGCACCGACAGGTCGACGGCGATGCCGGTCCGCTCCAGCTTGGCCAGGATCGGCACCAGCGGCAGCTCGACGTCGTCGACCAGCCGGCCGACCTCCATGGCGGCCAGCTCCTCGTCCAGCTTGACGGCCAGCTCCCCCACCGCCTGGGCCCGCAGGCACCAGTCGGGCCAGGTCTCGTCCTCACCGGCGGTGTCGAGGGCCAGCTGGGTGCCCTCCCCGGCCGGCCGCTCGTCGGTCCCCGCCCCCTCGGGCCGCAGCTCCTTGCGCAGGTAGCGCAGGGCCAGGTCGGCCAGGTCGTAGGTCCGCTGGGCGGGCAGGGCCAGGTAGGCGGCCAGGGCGGTGTCCATGACCAGCCCGCGAAGCTCCCAGCCGCGGGCCCAGACGGCCAGGTACAGGTACTTGGCGTCGTGGGCCAGCTTGGGCCGCTCCGGGTCGGCCAGCAGCGCCGCCAGCGCCTCCAGGTCCTCGGGCCCGGCCCCGTCCTCCAGGTCGAGCCAGACCGCACCGCCCTCCTCGTTGCCGTCGGCCCACAGGCCGGCGCCGGTCAGCTCGGCCCGGCCGGGCCCGGTGCGCAGGCGGGCGGCCAGGGCGACCGGCTGGCCGGCCGGCACCCCGGCCAGCCAGGCGGCCAGCTCGCCCTTGCCCAGCCGGCGGGCGTCGACCTCGAACCCGGTGTCGACCGGCCCGGTGTCGACCGCGGCCGCGAACAGCCGCTCACGCAGCGGATGGAACTCCAGGGTGTCGAACAGCCGGTGGATCTCGGCCCGGTCCCAGGCCCCCATGCGCAGGTCGCGGACCCCGACGGGTAGGGGCACGTCGTCGCGCAGCCGCATCAGCTGCTTGTTGCGGAGCACGTCGTCGCCGTGGGCGAGCAGGTTCTCCTTGAGCTTGCCCCGCTGCTCGGCGGCGTGGGCCACCACCTCCTCGGCGGTCCCGTAGGTCTGGACCAGCTTGGTGGCCGTCTTGTCGCCGACCCCGGGGACGCCGGGCAGGTTGTCCGAGGGGTCGCCGCGCAGGGCGGCCACGTCAATGTAGCGGCCCGGGGGCACGCCGTAGCGCTCCTCGACGGCGGCCTCGTCGTAGATGGCGGTGTCGGTGATGCCGCGCCGGGTCATCATCACCCGGACGCTGGCCTCGTCGTCGATGAGCTGGAGGTTGTCCCGGTCCCCGGTGACGACCAGCACCGGCAGCGACTCGTCCCTCGCCTCCCTGACCAGGGTGGCGATCAGGTCGTCGGCCTCGTAACCGGCGACCTCGACCACCGGGATGCGCAGGGCGGCCAGCACCTCGCGGACCAGCGGCATCTGGGAGCTGAAGTCGTCGGGGGTGGTCCGGCGGTTGGCCTTGTAACCGTCGTAGACGTCGTGGCGGTAGGCGGGCCGGCCCAGGTCGAAGCAGACCGCGATCCGGTCCGGGGAGAAGTCGCCGAACAGCTTCACCAGCATGGTGGTGAAGCCGTAGACGACGTTGGTCAGCTGCCCGGTGGTCGTCTGGAGGTCGCTGGGCAGGGCGAAGAAGGCCCGGTAGGCGAGGCTGTGCCCGTCCAGCAGGACCAGCGGGGATGGGGTCGGCGGTTCCGAGGTGGCCACGCGGCCGAGTCTATCAACCGCCTCCGTCGGGGCCGACCAGGCTGTCCACCCTGGAGCTGACCTGGCGTCGCATGACCAGCCGGGTGCCCCCGTCGATCCGCTGCAGCCGGACCTCGTCGACCAGCTGGAGGATCAGCCACAGGCCGCGGCCGCCGGTCTGGAGGGCGGGCGGGGGCTCGGCCGGCAGGCGGGGCAGGTGGGGGGTCGGGCCGCCGTCGCGCACGACCATCTCGATCCACCCGCCGTCGGCCTTGACCGACACCAGCACCGGGTCACCGGCCCGCGAGCCGTGGCGGATGGCGTTGCTGACCGCCTCGTCGAGGGCCAGGAGCACGTCGGCGACCACCTCCTCGTCGACACCCTCCAGGGTCCGGGCGACCGAGCGCCGAAGGTCGGGAAGGCAGGAGGAGCTGGGTGGCAGGGTCAGGTTCAAGGTGTCCGCCATCTGCTCGTCGGTGTGCTCAGGTCGGGACGGTCACCTCCTACCCCGGTCGCCGACGCCCTCAAACCGCCCGAGCGAGGATCTCGTCCGGATCGGGACCTAGACTCCTGCCCGCCGGGACGGCACCCGGGGCGAGCCAGGTGGGAGGAACCGCGCGGAGGCTCGGAACTCATCGTCGCAGGTGCGACCTGCAACGATGCTGGACCCGTTGCGCCGCAAGGGAATGGTCCGGTTGACCCTCTGCCCGCCCGGCTGTTAGCGTGCCCGCAATCGGGGTCCCCACGGGGGCCCCGAGGTCCGTCCGGCGCGGGGGTCCGAGGACCGAGTAGAGAACGCGCGCACTCGGGGAAGGTGCGCGAACGGAGCCAAAGGCTCTCGGCCCCCGCCGGACCGGCAGTCACCCCCCAAACCCCAACCCCGCGATGTCGGGGCCCCTGAACGGGAGGGTAGCCGACGCGCGGATAGGGTGCCCGGCGCTGTCCACACCCCCACCCCGCGATCTTTCGGCCTACTCCTCGCCCAGGTAGGCCTTGCGGACCTGCTCGTTCTCGAGCAGGGCGCTGGCCTCGTCCTCGAGGACGATCCTGCCCGTCTCGATCACGTAGCCGCGGTGGGAGAGGCTGAGCGCCTGGGCGGCGTTCTGCTCGACCAGCAGGACGGTCACGCCCTGGTCGTTGATGTCGCGGATGGTGTCGAAGATGGTCTGGACCATCAGCGGGGCCAGTCCCATCGACGGCTCGTCCAGCAGCAGCAGCCTGGGCCGGGCCATCAGCGCCCGGCCAATGGCCAGCATCTGCTGCTCGCCGCCCGAGAGGGTCCCGGCGGCCTGCCGGGCCCGCTCCTTCAGGATCGGGAACAGCTCCATGATCCGGTCCATGTCCTCGCGCTGCCCGGCCGCGTCGCGGCGGACGAACGCCCCCATCTCCAGGTTCTCGCGCACGCTCATGCGCGGGAAGATGCGCCGCCCCTCGGGCGACTGGGCCACCCCGAGGGTCACGACCTCGTGGGCCGGCACCAGGTCGATCCGCTGGCCCTCGTAGAAGATCGCCCCCTCGCGCGGCCGCAGCAGCCCGGACACGGTCCGCAGGGTGGTCGTCTTGCCGGCCCCGTTGGCGCCGATCAGGCAGACGATCTCGCCCTTGTTGACGTGGAAGGACAGGCCCTTGACGGCCTCGATGTTGCCGTAGAAGACGTGGATGTCCTTGACGTCGAGCAGCGCCTCGTCCATCTACGACGCCGCCTTCCCGAGATAGGCCTCGATGACCTTGGGGTCGCGCTGGACCTCCCGGGGCAGGCCCTCGGCCAGCTTCACGCCGTGGTCGAGCACGGTGACCCGGTCGGAAATCCCCATGAGGAACTTCATGTCGTGCTCGATGACCACGATCGACAGCCCCTGTCCCCGGATGCGCTGGACCAGCGCGGCCGCCCTGGCCGTCTCCTGCGGGTTCATGCCGGCCGTGGGCTCGTCCAGCAGGACCAGCTTGGGCTCGGTGGCCAGGGCGCGGGCGATCTCCAGCCGCCGCATGTCGCCGTAGGGCAGGTTGCGGGCGAGCTCGTCGCCCTTGCCGGCCAGGCCGACGAACTCCAGCAGCTCGGCCGCGCGCTGGAAGCTCTCCCGCTCCTCGCGGCGGAACCGGGGCCCCCGGATCACCGAGGAGACCACCCCCTCCCGGGTCCGGCAGTGCCGGCCGACCAGCACGTTCTCGCGGGCGGTCATGTTCGCGAACAGCCGGAGGTTCTGGAACGTCCTGGCGATCCCGAGCTTGGTGATCCGGTCCGGCGGAAAGCCGTTGATCCGCCGGCCCTCGAACAGCACGTCGCCCTCGCTGGGCGCGAACATGCCGGTGATGCAGTTGAAGAAGGTGGTCTTGCCGGCCCCGTTGGGGCCGATCAGGCCGATGATCTGGCCCTGGCCGACGGTGAGGTCGACCTCGCGCACCGCCACCAGCCCCCCGAACCGGCGGGTCACCTTGCGCGCCTCCAGGATCGGCGTGCCGTCGCCGGCGGGTCCCGGCCGCGGCGCGGGCCCGGCCGTCGTCGCCGTGGGATCCGTCATCTCCCGCTCCTGACGTCGAAGAGCTGTTGGGATTCGGCGGCGGCGGTCTCGCCGGTGGCGTGCAGCTCGCGGCGGCGGCGGGCCGAGGGCAGCAGCCCCTCGGGACGGAACCGCATGATCAGGATCAGGGCGAACCCGAACACCAGGAAGCGGATGTCGGAGAACTCCCGCAGCTTCTCGGGGAGGAAGGTCAGGATGATCGCCCCCAGCACCACCCCGGGCGGGTTGCCGAGGCCGCCCAGCACCACCATGGCCAGGATCAGCACCGAGAACGGGAAGGTGTAGGAGTCGGGCGACACCTGGGTGAGCAGGTGGGCGTTGACCGCCCCGGACATCCCGGCGAACCAGGCCCCGGCCCCGAAGGCCAGCAGCTTGATGACGGTGGTGTTGATGCCCATGGCCGCGGCCGCGACCTCGTCCTCGCGCACCGCCACCCAGGCCCGCCCGATGCGCGAGTCGTTGAGCCGGTAGATGGTGGCCAGGGTGAGGGCGATCAGGGCCAGCAGCAGATAGTAGTAGATCGCGTTGCCGCTGATCTCGAACCCGGCGAAGGTGAAGCCCTCGCCCATCGACCAGCCGCCGACCACCGGGTCGGGGATGGAGGAGATGCCGTTCGGGCCCCGGGTGATGGGGTCGAGGTTGTTGAGGCTGATGCGGA
>DASUPQ010000303.1 GCA_036280995.1 Actinomycetota bacterium
CGCCGTTCTCGTTGGTCACGTCGCCGTCCACGACGGTCTCGACCGTGACCGGCCCGGACCAGTCCTCGGCGACAAGCTCCAGCGCCTGGCCGAGGACATGGCGGTCGTCGAGGCTGGCGAACCGCAGCGACCGCAGCCGCGTCGTGCGGCCGCCGGCGCGCAGCCGCCACTCCCGCACCAGCACGCCCCGCCGCAGGTCGAGGGTGCGGCGGTGGCCGAGGACCTCGGCCGTCTCCAGGGTCAGCGGCACGCCGCCGGCCACCAGGCGCAGCCTCGACCAGTCCGGCGCCACCACCAGCTCGGTCGTCGGGGCCACGGCCACCGGGCGCTCGGGGGTGGCGGCGGCCTCCGCCGCCGCCAGCGGGGTGGCGTCGAAGACACCGTTGAGGAAGGTGGCCGGGGCCGAGGCGCCGCTGCCCTCCTCGACCGCCGCCCGCGTGCCGAGGTAGCCGTTGACCAGCGCCAGCGCCCCCTCGATCCCCGGCTCCCGCTCGGGCGCCCACCCCTCCACCGCCAGCAGCCAGCGCCCGTCCCCGTCCAGCGCGAACAGGTCCGCCGGGTCGGCCGTCGTCGTGTCGTCAGGTTGTTTCGCCTTGGTTGTCATGAACGAAGCCTAACCTCGGCGGCCCCGGTAGGGTGCTCCTAGGGGGCGCCGCCCACCGGTGGTTCCAGAGGGACGATGATCCACATGGCGATGTAGACCACGATGCCCGCGGCGCCGAGGAGCCCCAGCAGGATGAACAGCACCCGCATGAGGGTCACGTCGACGTTGAAGTACGCGGCCAGGCCACCGCACACCCCGGCCACCTGCTTGTTGGTCCTGCTGCGGTACAGCTTCCGGGTTGGGTCCATGGTGCCGCCTTTCCTGAGACGTCCGGTGTTCAGGACCTAGGCTCGCACCGACTCCGGCAAATTTGCTAACCTCTGCGGTCGGCGCTCTGGCGGCCCTGCCGGACGCCGTCCCCTTCTTGAAAGGACGATCCCAGGTGTACGCCGTCATCCGGACCGGCGGGAAGCAGTACAAGGTGAAGGTCGGTGACCTCATCGACGTCGAGAAGCTCGCCGGCGACGACGGCGCCAGCCTCGAGCTCGAGCCGCTGCTGGTCGTCGACGACGACGGCAACGTGACCTCGGCGGCCGCCGACCTGGCCAAGGCCAAGGTCACGGCCAGCGTGGTCGACCACCATCGGGGCAGGAAGATCCGCGTCTTCACCTACAAGAACAAGACCCGCCAGCGCCGCACCCTCGGCCACCGCCAGTCCCTGACCAGGCTCAAGGTCGAGACGATCGACCTCGGCGCCCGCAAGCGCGCCTCCCGGTCCGGCGGTGGCAAGGCCAAGCAGGAGCAGCAGGACAAGCAGGAACAGGAAGGCTGAGATGGCGCACAAGAAGGGCGCATCCTCCAGCCGCAACGGCCGCGACTCGGCCGCCAAGCGGCTCGGGGTCAAGCGCCACGGCGGCCAGCTGGTGACCGCGGGCACGATCCTGGTCCGCCAGCGCGGCACCCGCATCCACCCCGGCGAGGGCGTCGGCCGCGGCGGCGACGACACCCTGTTCGCCAAGGTCGACGGCACCGTCGTCTACCACATGGTGCGCGGCCGCAAGCTGGCCAGCATCGACCCGGGCGCCTAGCCGCCCGCACCGGGGCCGCCTCCCGGTAACCCGACGATGTTCGTCGACGAGACCACCATCGAGGTGACCGCCGGGCGCGGCGGTGACGGGGTGACCTCGTTCCACCGCGAGAAGTACAAGCCGCGGGGCGGGCCCGACGGCGGCGACGGGGGCCGCGGCGGCGACGTCGTGCTGGTCGCCGACCCGGGCGTCGGCACCCTGGTCGAATACCACTTCCATCCCCACCAGCGCGCCGGCCGCGGCGCCCACGGGCAGGGGAACAACCGCAAGGGCGCCGACGGCGAGAGCCGGACCCTGCCGGTGCCGGTCGGCACCCTGGTCCGCGACGACGGCGGCGAGCTGCTGGCCGACCTCGACCGCCCCGGGGCGCGGTTCCTGGCCGCCAGGGGCGGCCGCGGCGGCCGCGGCAACGCCGCCCTCTCCGGTCCCGGCCGGCGCATCGCCAGCTTCCACGAGAAGGGCGAGCCCGGCCGCCAGCGCCGCCTCACCCTGGAGCTGCGCTCCCTGGCCGACGCCGGCCTGGTCGGCTTCCCCAACGCCGGCAAGTCCAGCATCGTCGCCCGGGCCTCGGCGGCCCGGCCCAAGGTGGCCGACTACCCGTTCACCACCCTGGAACCGGTGCTGGGGGTGGTGCGGGCCGGCGACCACGACTTCGTCCTGGCCGACGTGCCCGGCCTGATCCCCGGGGCCGCCGCCGGCAAGGGCCTCGGGCACCGCTTCCTGCGCCACGTCACCCGCTCGGCCGTGCTCGTCCACGTGCTCGACCTGCACCCGCTGGAGCCGGGCCGCGACCCCGAGGCCGACCTGGCCGCCCTCGAGGCGGAACTGGCCGCCTACGACCCGGAGCTGGCCGACCGCCCGGCCATGGTGGTGGCCAACAAGGTCGACCTGCCCGAGGGCCGGGCCCGGCTCCCCGAGGCCGAGGCGGCGGCCCGGCGGCGCGGCCTGCCGTTCTTCGGCGTGTCGGCCGTCACCGGCGAGGGGATGCGCGAGTTCCTGTACGCCCTCGGCGACGAGGTCGCCCAGGCCAGGGCGGCCAGGCCGGTCGCCGCCGCCGCCCCCCCGGCGGCCATCGCCAGCGACCCCGAGGTCCCGATCGCCGTCACCCGGGAGGGCGCCGGGTTCCGGGTCCTGGGCGACCGCCCCGAACGCTGGGTCGCCATGACCGACCTGGACAACCCCCAGGCCGTCGCCTACCTCCAGCGCCGCCTGCGCCGCGCCGGAGTCGACGACCTCCTGGCCGAGGCCGGCGCCAGCCCCGGCGACGACGTCCTGGTCGGCGACGCCGCCTTCGAGTTCACCCCCGACCCCCTGGCCGGCGCCCGCGGCCGCGACCGCCCCCGCCGCCCGGCCCGCTAGATCTAGCCGACCAGCTCGGTGCGGAGCTCGTGGCTGCCGTCGGGGAGCGGGGCCTCGTACCAGAGCCGGTGGCCGCCGCCCGGCAGGGGCACGACCTCCAGGTAGCGGACGTCGGCGACCGGGCCGTCGCCCTCGGCGACCAGCCGGCCGTCGGGCCCGGACCGCCGGGCCAGGCCGGTGCGCTCGGAGAAGTTCTCCTCCTTGGTCGCGCGGCCGTCGTAGAAGGCGCGGCCGTCACCGAGGACGGCCGTGACCCGCGCTCCACGGGCGTCCCAGGCGCCGGGTCGCGGGGCCAGGGCCGTGCCCCGCCACTCCCAGGCCAGCCCGTCCTCGCTGGTGGCATACGCGGTGGTCATGCGGTCTTCCTCGTCCGGCTCGTCCAGCGGGTGGCAGCAGATCCAGGCGTGCCAGCGGCCGTCGGCGACCCGGACCACCGGGTCCTTGACCCCGACCAGGTCGTCGCCACCGAACACCGTCGTCGCCTCGGCGTCGGCCAGCCCCGCCGGCTCGCCGGCCTCGAGCACGTCGATCCACCAGTGCTTGCTCCCGGGGGTGGCGCAGCAGACGTACAGCCGCCAGCGGCCCTCCGGGGTGCGGACGACCGCGGGCCGCTCCATCGACTCGGCGCCGAACCGTTCCTTGTCGAGGGTGGCCACGGTGGTGAGCCGTTCCCCGTCGGGGGAGCGGGCGACCACCGTCGCCGCCCCCCGCTGGTCGACGACCCGGACCCGGTAGGCGACGACGAACCCGCCGTCCGGGTCGGCGGCCGCGCTCGGCGCCCCCACCCAGCGTCCCTCCCCGGGCCCGGGTGCGGGCACCGCGACCGTCACCCGCCCGGTCCCGGGCAGCGGGAACCCGGCCCCGCCGGCTGCCTGCGTCATGGTTCCTCCCTCTGGAGCTGGACGGTGCGGATCTCCCAGGCTCGCAGGTCGAGCCGGAGGGCGCCGCCGGCCACGGGCAGGTCCGGCCCGGGCCGGCCGAGCAGGTCGGCCTCCCGGGCCGCGGCCAGCCCGCCGCGGACGGTCGCGGTCACCGGGACGGGATGCTGGCAGGCCAGCCGCAGCTCCAGCCAGCCGCCCCGCCGCCGCAGCGACGACAGGACCACGCCGTCGCCGTCGACCTCGAGCCCGGCGGCGCCCAGGCCTCGGGCTGTGATGGATGCCGGGCCGGTCCCGAGGGCGGCCAGGAGGTCGTGGCGGAAGCACTCCATGACGGCGAGGACGCGGTCCTCGTGCCAGGTCCCGGGGTGCGGGTAGACGGCCAGGTCGGCGACCCGCTCGCCCAGGCACTGGGCGCCCGGGGTCGGGGTCTGGGGGCCGGCCGGCTCCTCCCGGTAGCGGTTGTGGTCGCGGCTGATCTGGCCGACCGACCGCAGCAGGGTCAGGGCGAGCTCGGGCGGGTCGGTGCCCAGCTCGTACTCGGTCACGTGGTCCAGCAGGACCGCCACCCCGCCGGCGTCGACGAACCCGCTGGCCGGGAAGGTGGGCAGCGGCACCTCGCCGTGGCCGCCCTCGGCCGAGGTGCCCCGCTCCACCACCGCGAACTGCCCCTCGGCGGACGACCGCCCCGCCACCCTGGCCAGCGGCACGTGCAGCCGCACCCGGTGGTCGCGGCAGGGGTTGCCGACCACCAGCCGCAGCCGCACGAACGGCTCCCCGGCCCGCAGCTCCACGTGCATCGTGGTGTGCACGACGGCCCGCTCGCCGGCCCGCCCGGTCCCGCCGGCGTCGAGCCCGACCGGCCAGCGGTAGGCCCGGCGGACGGCCAGCTCCCCCCGGACCGGTCCGCCGGCCAGGGTCGCCACCTCGACCCGCTCCGGCTCCTCGACCAGCAGGTCGCGCTCGGGCGGGGCGTAGTTGTAGAGGTCGCCGGCGTCGCCGCCGTCGACCAGCCGCCCCACCCCGTCGACGGCGACCTCGGCGGCCCGCAGCTGGATGGTCCCGTCCCCGGCGACCTCCACCGAGAGCAGCCCGTTGGTGAGCCGCCCCGGCCCGGCGACCACCGGCGCGGCGGCCGGGCCGCCAAGGCCGGAGCCGACCGGCGGGTGCAGCGTCCCCCGGCCCGGGCGGGGCGTGACCGCCGTCCAGCCGAGGGCGGGGACGGGCACGGCGGCCAGGAGCCGGCGCCGCGGCGGGGCGAGCACCCGCACCTCCCAATCGGCCTCCGGGGCGGCCGCGGCGGCCGTCTCGACCGCCATCCGCAGCTCGTCCATGTCGAGGTGCGGCGGGTCGGGGTGGTCGTCGACCTCGAACACGAGCCGGTGGGCGCCGCCGCCGGCCTCGACCCGGATCCCGTTGACGACCCGGCCGTACAGCTCGCGGCCGTGGACGCGGCGGAACAGCTCGCCCAGCCGCCTCCCCGCCACCGTCTCGGTGTGGACGAGGGCGGGGGAGCGGCCCACCTCCTGGGTGGCGACGGGCCGCCCGTCGGGCAGCTCGAACGCGACCTCGTCCCAGTCGCCGGGCACGACCAGGTCGAGGTCGACCAGCCCGGCCCGGGCGAACGGCGACGGGTTCAGCACCGCCACCGCCCCGCGGGGCACCCGGCCGGCCACCTCGGCCGCGACCCGCTCGGCCAGCCCCGACCCGAGCTGGGCGGCCTCGCCCAGCCGCACGGCGACGTGGCCGGCCACCGCGTCGGCGCCGCAGCCGGTGATCGAGTCGTGCCCGGAGGACTCGACCAGCCGCCGCCAGCCCAGCTCCAGGAACGGCGCCGGCCAGCCGGTCCCGTGGAGTGCCTGCAGCGGTTCGGCGTAGCGGGCCAGCAGCCGCTCGGCCCGGGCGCAGGCCGCCTTGAGCCCGACCCTGGCCGAGGTCACCCCCATGAGGAGGTTGGCCCGCGCCCCCGACCGCAGCTCCCCCTGCCAGCGCGGCAGCTCCTGTCCGTCGCCGGCCGCCCCGTCGAGGACGTAACCGGCGAGGGTGCCCAGCCGGACGCGGAAGCGGTCCTGGCCGCGGTTGACCTCCTCGACCACGTCGAGGAGGTCGGGCAGGGGAGCGGAGTGGTCGGCGCCGTACATGGCCAGCACCGGGCCGCCGCCGAAGAACGGCGCCAGCCGCTCCAGCAGACGCCCGCCGGCCACGGCCACGTCCGGGAAGGCGAACAGCCCGGCCGCGTTGCCGTACCCGCCGACCAGGTACTCGGTGCGGACGGTCGAGCCGTCGGGGGCGCTCCAGTGGAACGCGTGGCGGTCGACGGCGGCCGGCACCCCGCGCCACACGGCGGCGTGCCCCAACCCGGCCAGCCGCAGCAGCTGCGGGACCTGGGCGGCGTGGCCGAACTCGTCGGGCAGGTAGCCGACGGCCATGACCTGGCCGAGCCGCTCGGCCCTGGCCACCCCGGCCTCCAGGTTGCGGACCAGCGTCTCGCCCGAGACCAGGAACTCGTCCGACAGGATCCGCCAGGGCCCGACGGCCAGCTGCCCGGTCGCCACCAGGGCCTTGACGCGCGGCTCGGCCTCGGGCCGGATCTCCAGGTAGTCCTCGAGCATGGCCGTCTGCCCGTCGAAGGTGAAGCAGAAGCGCCGGTCCGCCTCGGCCCGTTCCAGCACCCCGTCGACCAGGTCGACCAGCCGCAGCCGGAACCGCTGGAACGGCTCGTACCACTCCCGGTCCCAGTGGGTATGCGGCACCAGGTACAGCACGGTCGGTCCCCGGGCGGCGCCGCCCGCCGGCGTCGGTCCCTGGGCGGTCATGCCTGCGCCGCCTCGCCGCCGAGGTCGATCCCGCGGGCGGCGGCGAGGCGCCGCACGATCCGCTGGCAGGTCCGGATGTCGGCCCGCCCCTCCGCGAGCCCGGCGGCCGGCGGCTCGCCCTCGGTGACGAGCCGGTGGAAGGCGAGCAGCTCCTCCCGGAACGCCTCGACGGTCGACCGGTGGGTCCGGACCCGGGCGGCGTCGCCGTCGCGGTCGCTCACGGTCAGCACGGTGGGCGCGTTGAGCAGGTAGGGCGAGGGAAAGGTGAGCGCTATCGACCCTTGCTCGTGGTGCACCCGGACCTCCTCCCGATACTCCGGATACCGCTCCAGGTAGTGCCACCGCAAGCTCAGCCGGACCCCGCCCGGGCAGACGGCCTCGACCGCCACCGACTCCCAGGCCCCGTCCGGCCACGCGTCGACGTGCTCGACCCGCTCCGGGTCCCCGGCCAGTGCCCGGACGACCGCCAGGTCGTGCACCACGCTCCCGAGCAGGACCTCGGTGTAGAGCCGCCCCAGCACCGGCGCCGGGCCGAGGGCCTGGGCCCGCAGCCGTTCCGTCCTGTCCTGGAGGGCATCCAGAGCCGCCGCCGGAACGCCGCCGGGCGGCGGGGCCAGGGCGGCGTGCTCGAGCTGCGACGCACCGGAGGGGTGGAGGACGGTGACCTCGACCGACCGCAGGGCGGGCCTGGAGGTGGCCAGCTCCCGGGCGGCCCGCCGGACGGCCGGGTCGTACAGCTTCATGTAGCCGAGCTGCAGCGGCGCCCCGGTCCGCTCGGACAGGCGGGCCAGCTCGTCCGCCTCGGCGATGGTGTGGGCGAGCGGCTTCTCGCAGAAGACGGGCAGGCCCCGGCCGAGCGCGGCCCCGGCCACCTCCCCGTGGGACCCGGAGCTGAGCACCAGCGCCGCGTCCACCAGCCGGCTGTCCAGCAGCTCCTCGGCCGACCGGCAGGGCGCGGCCGCAGCCAGCCCGTACCGCTCGCCGACCTCCACCGCCAGCCGGTCCGAGAGGTCGCAGACGGCGGCGACCTCGAAGCGGTCCCGAAGGGTGGCCAGCAGCGGCAGGTGCACCGCCTGGGCGACGGTGCCGAGCCCGATCACCCCCAACCGCACCCGGCCGCGTCCAGGGCTCATGGCCGCCACCGCACCCGCACCCGGTGTCCGGCTCCACGGCTCATGGCCGCCAGCCTACCCCGGCCCGGCCGACCCCTCCGGCTGGGTGTGCTCCAGCAGGGGCGCCATGGCGGCCAGGTAGGCGGCCACGGCCGTGTAGTCCTGGTCGGCCAGGCCCCTGCCCTTGGCGCCGGCGAACAGCTCGGCGACCCGCTCGGTCCCGGGCAGGCTGGCCCGGGCCGCCCGGGCCGCGTCGACGGCCAGACGGAGGTCCTTGTGCATCAGCGCCAGCCGGAACCCCGGGTTGCCGTAGTCGCCGCTGCGCAGCTTGTCCCGCTTGGACCGGACCGTCTGGGTGGCCACCGAGGCGCCCTCGAGCACGTCGAGGGCGTCGTCGGGCGACAGTCCCAGCACCCGTCCGAGCGTGTACCCCTCGGCGACTGCCGCCGTCACCCCGCCGAGCACCAGGTTGACCATCAGCTTGGCCGCCTGCCAGGCCCCGACCGGCCCGACATGCCAGGTCCGCTCCGGGTCGCCGAGGATCTCCAGCAGCGGCCGCGCCCGCTCGACCGCCTCGTTGGAGCCGCCGACCATGACGGCCAGGGTGCCCTCGGAGGCCGGGCCGACCGACCCCGCCACCGGCGCGTCGACGAACCCGACCTCCCGTTCCTCCAGCGCCTTGGCCACCTTCCGGGCCGGCGCCGGCCCGGTGGTCGACATGTCGATCAGGAGACATCCCGGCCCGAGCCCTCCGGCCAGCCCGTCCCGGCCGAGCACGACCTCCTCCAGGGCGCCGCCGTCGGCCAGCATGGTGATGGCCACCTCCGCCCTGGACCCGGCCTCGGCGGGCGAGCTCGCCACCTCGGCCCGGTCGGCCAGCGCCTCGGCGTGCGCCCTGGTCCGCGACCAGACGACCAGAGCGTGCCCAGCATCGGAAAGGCGCCCCGCCATGGGGGCGCCCATCCGTCCGAGCCCGAGAAAGGCGACGCGGGTCACGCCTCGTCGGACTTCGCTTCCCGCCGCTCCCGGGCGCCGACACCCTCGGCGACGCGGCCGATGGCCACGCCGGTCTCCTTGTCGAAGAAGTGGAACCCGCCGGTGTCGACGGCCAGGTCGACGGTGCGGCCGACCCTGGCCTGGGTCTTGGGGTTGACCCGGGCGGTCCACAGCCCATGGCCCTCCCCGGCCAGTTCCTCGGCCTCGACCTCGTCCTTGGCCGCCTTGTCGAACCTAGCGATCATGATGTCGTGATGGACCGGGGGGGCGGCCATGTGGAAGATCAGGTTGACTTCGGAGCCGAGCTCCTCGGTGACCGCGACCTCGCCCTTGACCCGAGGCCAGTCCTGGGGGGCGAAGGCCCCATCCTCCATGCTGGAGGGGCGCAGCCCCACGATCAGCTGCCGGTCGAAGTAGCCGTCCAGGCCCTCCCGGGAGCTGACCAGCTGCTCGGGCAGCGGCACCTTGTGCTCGGCGAACAACAGCATCGGCCCTTGGTCGCGGACCAGCTTGGCCTCGGCCAGGTTCATCGCCGGAGAGCCGATGAAGGTGGCCACAAACAGGTTGTCGGGGGCGTCGAACAGCATCTGGGGGGTGTTGACCTGCATCAACTCCCCATCCTTGAGCACCGCGACCCGGGTCCCCAGGGTCATGGCCTCGATCTGGTCGTGGGTCACATAGACGGTCGTCACCCCGAGGCGCTCATGCAGGCTGGACAGCTGGGCCCGCATGCTGACCCGGAGCTTGGCGTCCAAGTTACTCAACGGCTCGTCCATCAGATATGCCTGGGGATTGCGGACGATCGCTCGGCCCATGGCCACCCGCTGACGCTGGCCACCCGACAGCGCCGCCGGCTTGCGCTTCAAGAAGGGTTCCAGGGCGAGCATCTTGGCCGCTTCGGCGACCCGCTTCTTCTGCTCGTCCTTGGGGGTCTTTCTGAGCTGGAGGCCGAAGGCGAGGTTGTCCTCGACCGTCATGTGGGGGTACAGGGCGTAGTTCTGGAAGACCATGGCGATGTCGCGGTCCTTGGGGGGCATGTCATTGACCACCCGGTCCCCGATCCGGATCTCGCCCTCGGTGATGTCCTCCAACCCGGCGACCATTCTGAGGGCGGTGGACTTGCCGCAGCCGGAGGGGCCGACAAAGACCATGAAGTCGCCGTCGGGGATGTCCAGAGTCAGGGCGTTCACCGCCCGGACCCCACCGGTGTAGACCTTGGACACATCCTGCAGTTCGATGCGCGCCATGCGTCGATCTCCCTCCACCCGTGTCGGGCCGGCCTGTCGGCAGAGTCGCTCGGGCCGCCCTGCTGACCTGCGCAGACTTTACCCGACGAAGACAAGCAGAAACGCCATCCGGTGACGTCTCTGCCGACCTTGGCAGTAGCGTAGCCGCCCGCGATGTTCGATACCAGCGGAGGTCAGCAGGCGCGGGAGGTCAGGGCGCTACACTCCGCGCTCATGAGCCGGCGCATCGGGGTCATGGGCGGCACCTTCGACCCCATCCACCACGGCCACCTCGTCGCCGCCGAGGAGGCGCGCTGGCAGTTCGACCTGGACAAGGTGGTCTTCGTGCCCACCGGCCAGCCATGGCAGAAGCCGGTCGGGGTGAGCCCGGCCGAGGACCGCTACCAGATGACCGTGATCGCCACCGCCTCCAACCCGGACTTCACCGTCAGCCGCCTCGAGATCGACCACCCGGGGCCGACCTACACCGTCGACACCCTGCGCCGGCTGCGGGGCCAGCATCCCGAGGACACCCGCCTGTTCTTCATCATCGGGGCCGACGCGGTCCTCCAGATCCTCACCTGGAAGGAACCCGACCAGGTCCTCGCCCAGGCCGAGCTCATCGCCGCCACCCGGCCCGGCTTCGACCTCGACCGCCTCGTCAGCCAGGTGCCGGGCGCGCCCGGCCGGGTCCACCGCATGGAGATCCCCGCCCTGGCCATCTCCTCCAGCGACATCCGCGCCCGGGTCGCCCGCGGCGCCCCCTTCCAGTACCTGGTGCCCGACGGGGTCGCCCGCTACATCCACAAGCACGCCCTCTACCAGCCCCGGGGGAGTGCCTAGACTGCTGGCCGGGTCCGAGCCCGGTGGCAGGGAGGTGACGGTCGGCAGGTGGTTAAGGATGCGCTGACCAGGCTGGCTGGCCAGCTCCGGGGCGAGCTGCTGCTCCCCGGCGACCCCGGCTACGACGACGCCCGCCAGGGCTACAACAGCCTCCACGATCACCGGCCGGCGGTGGTCGTCCGGCCGGCCGGCGGCGACGACGTCGCCCGGGCGCTGGAGTTCGCCACGGGCGCCGGGCTGGAGGTGGCGGTCCGCAGCGGCGGCCACAGCCTGGCCGGCTACGGCGCCACCGCGCGAGGGCTGCTGGTCGACCTGTCGGCGATGCGCGCCGTCCACCTCGACCCGGAGGCGCAGGTCGCCGTAGTCGACGGCGGGACGACGGCCGGCCAGCTCTCCACCGCCGCCGGAGCGCACGGCCTGGCCGTCCCGTTCGGCGACAGCCCGGCCGTCGGCGTGGGCGGCATCACCCTGGGCGGGGGCGTCGGCTGGCTGAGCCGGAAGTTCGGCCTCACGATCGACTCGCTCGAGGGTGTGGAGCTCGTGACCGCCGACGGCCGGCTCGTCGGCGCCGACGACCAGACCCGCGAGGACCTCTTCTGGGCGGTGCGGGGTGGCGGCGGCAACTTCGGCGTCGTCACCCGCTTCCGGTTCCGGCTCCACCCGGTCGGCCGGGTCCTGGGCGGCGCCTTGATCCTGCCGGCGACCCCTGAGGTCGTCCGGGGCGTCCTCGACCTGGCCGACGCCGCCCCCGACGAGCTGACCACGATCTCGCTCGTCACCAGGCTCCCGCCGCTGTCGATGGTGCCACCCGAGGCGCACGGTCGGCTGGCGGTGCTCATGACCCTCGTCTGGTGCGGGGAGCTCCAGGCGGGTGAACGGGTCCTCGACGCCTTCCGCTCGCTGGCCCCGCCGGTCGTGGACCAGCTCCGCCCGATGCCCTACCCGGCCATGTACGAGCTGATTCCCGAGGCGCCCCGGTCGGTCACCAACATCACGTACAGCTTCGTGGCCGACGAGCTCGACGACGAGGCCATCGGGTCGATCATGGAGCGGCTGGAAGAGCCCAACCTGCCGTCGACCGAGGCCCTGGCCGCGGTCGAGCTGCGGGTCCTCGGCGGCGCCATCGCCCGGGTTCCGGTCGACGCCACCGCCTTCGCCCACCGGCGGCGGAACCTGCTCTGCTCCGTCGTCACCGCCGGGTTCCCCGAGGCCGACGCCGAGCGCCACCGCAGCTGGGTACGGTCCCTATCGGGTGCCATCGGACGCCTGGCCAAGGGGGCCTACCTCAACTTCCTCGACGCCGCCGACGAAGCCCGCCTCCACGAGGCGTACCCCGACGGCACCTACCGTCGCCTGGTCGAGGTGAAACGGCGTTACGACCCGGCCAACCTGTTCCACCGCAACCTCAACATCCGGCCCCACCCGGACGGCCCCTGACCCATGTCGCCCGGCGCCAGCGGCTAGGCACCGGCGAGATAAGGAAACCACCACAACGGGCCAATGAGGATTGCCGGGTGCGCACCGGCCTGCGGCTCGGTACCGTAGGGGGGCCAGACCGCACCGACCTCAGGAGCTCGCCCCTGCCGACCAGCCTCGACCTCGCCCTCACCGCCGCATCGGCGGCCTCCTCCAAGCAGGCCCGCGACGTCCTCGTCCTCGACGTCTCCGAGCCGCTGGTCATCTCCGACTACTTCGTCATCTGCTCGGGCAACAGCGACCGCCAGGTCCGTGCCATCGCCGAAGCGGTCGAGCGCGCCTGCCGCGCCGAGGGTGCCCGCCCCCTCCGCCGAGAGGGAGAGCGCGACGCACGCTGGGTCCTCCTCGACTTCGTCGACTTCGTCGTCCACGTCTTCCTGGAGGAGGAGCGGGCCTACTACGACCTCGAACGCCTCTGGCGCGACGCCCCCGTCGTCGCCCGCAGCGACGAGGTCGGCAGCCTGGTCACCGCCTGATTTCACCCGGTTTGCCCAGCCGCCCCCCTCCGGCGCAGACTACCCTGCAGTCTTCCGCAGGGGGGGTGAAGGAGCGACCGTGTTCCGCCGATTCAGCCTGCTCGGCCTCATCTACGTCCTGGTGGGGATCTACATCGCCTTCGCCAACGACTACATCACCATCCGGATCGTCAAGCTGGTCCTCTCCGCCCTCCTCGCCATCTTCCTCTGGCCTCTCGTCCTCCTCGGGGTCGACCTCCGCATCCGCTGACCTTTGCGACCGACCAGGGTCGGTCGCTATAGTCACCCCTTCCGGGGCTGTAGCTCAGCTGGCAGAGCACTTGCATGGCATGCAAGGGGTCAGGGGTTCAAATCCCCTCAGCTCCACCAGGCACAACGCATCTTCTCCCTCCGCTCTGAGCGTCGTTTGCCAGAGATTTGCCAGAAAGCGCGGCCCGTGGCCGCTAGAACGTCCTCCGCGTTGAGCGGTTCGGGTCGGTCTCGAGGGCCTGCTCGGCGACCTCCAGCGCAAGCCTGAGCCGCTGCTCGACCGCCGCGGCGACGCGGGCGGCCATCTCCGGGGTGGTGTGCCGGTAGTGGGCGCCCATGGCACTGCCTCGCTGCTGGCCGGCGCGGCTGGTGGCCTCGTGCCCCATCAGCTCGTCGATGGCCCGCGCCGGGATGCCGGCGTCCTCCAGCCAG
>DASUPQ010000304.1 GCA_036280995.1 Actinomycetota bacterium
CGTTCAACGGTCAGACGTCGATGATGAGGAACCCGCGGCCGAAGCTCAAGCTCACGGTCGAGCAGGAAGACGGCACCAAGGTCACGCACGTCTACGACCGCAGGAACACCCGTTCAGGCGTGGAGTATCACTTCAAAGAGAAGGTGCCCGCCTAGGTGGCTGGTGTCGTACGGCCGCTTCGGGAGCGTGGCTTGGTCGGCTGGCGGTTCATGGGGCTCCTGGGTTCGCGGGAATCGGGACGGATGACGGTTCCGCGGAACCTCTTGAGGAGGGTTGGGGCCCGCCTGTCGCGGCGGCGAGCCCTCGGTAAGGGGTCCTCCCGCTGCTGGTCACGCCGCCACCGCCCATCCGTGGGCGGTTCCGCGCAGCCCGAGCACGGCCAGCCGGGCCAGGTTCACCGCGCCGGCCAGCAGCCGGAAGTCGGCGTCGACGCGGGCGGTGCCGCGGACCCGGGCTCGTCGCCCACCGTGATGGCGGCGCACGAGATGACCGAGCTTGCGTTCGACCTTGGGGCGGGTGCCGCGGTAGTCGGCGACCCAGGCCGGGTCGGTCTGCCGGGCGCGGGCGTCGGTCAGGGTCTGCTCGTAGGGGCCCACCGACACCGTGCGCCCATCGGCGGCGGTGGTGCACTGCGCGCGCAGTGGGCACGCGGGGCAGGCCGACGCGAAGTAGGCGGTGCCGCCGCCGGCGCGGGCCGGGCGGATCGGGGCGGTGACCCCGCCCGGGCAGGTCACCACGCCGGCGGCGAGGTTGATGTCGAACCGGTCCTTGCTGAACAACCCGCCCGCCGCGGTCGGTGTCTGGGTCTTGCAGCGGTCGGCGATCCCGGTCTGGGCGAGCCGGTCGTGGAACGGCCCGGTGCCGTAGGCGTTGTCGCCGTAGACACACGCCCGCTCCGCGTCCTGGGCTGCTGCACCCGTGCTCGGCTCGACCGGCTGCGACGCGACCGGCTGCGACGCGACCGGCTCGGGCCCGTCCTGGCCCGCCGTGTCGTCGGCGGGGTCGTCGGCGGGGTCGTCGGCGGGGTCGTCGGCGAGCAGGTCGGCGACGAGGTCTTCGGCGACGCCGGCGTCGCCGGTGTTGCCCGGGGTGACCGTGGTGGCGGTGATGATCTCCGAGTCCGGGTCGACCGCGGCGTGGCCCTTGTACCCGTCGAACCCGCGCGCGGCGGTCTTGTGCCCGTGCCGGGCATCGGGGTCCACGGTGGAGATCACCCGATCCTTCGCCACCCGCCGCGCGATCCGGAACACCCCGTCCTCGCCGGGCTGCAGGTCCTGGCCCAGCACCGTGGCCAGCAACGCCGCCGCCTGCCCCACGGCCGTGGCGAGCTCGCGGCCCTCCAGCAGCGCGAGCACCGCGAACCCGTCTCGGGCCCGGGAGTCGATCAACTCCTCGCGGGCGGCCCGGTCGTCCCAGTCGATCTGCGGCTTGCCGGTGCCGGCGTAGTCGTCCCCGCTGCCCAGCGCCGCCCGCAGCTCCGCGGCCAACTCGGTGTCGGTGGCGCCCAGCAGCCCGCGCACCGCCGAGCGGATCAACGTGACCGTGTCCATGGTGGCCACCGCGTCATACAGCGGGGTCGAGTCCAGCACCCGACGCCGCCCGACCAGACCGGCCGCGTGCGCCGCCTGCAGACCCACCTCGAAGATCCGGTCCGGGCGGGCCGAAGCGCGCAGCCGCGCGCGCATGTCCACCAGCACCGTGTGCGCGAAGCTGCCCCACCCGGTGCCGTAGCCGCCGACCCCGGCCGCGTAGCGCCACCGCACATCAAACGCGTACCGGTCGACCGCCTCCCGATCCGACAGCCCACCCAGCCGCTGCAACACCATCACCGTGGCCACCACCGACGGCGGCACCGAACGCCGACCCGACGCCTCGAACAGATCCTCGAACAGCTCATCGGGGAACAACCGGACCCGCTCCCGCGCCAGGAACCCGTAGATCGAGTTCCCCGGCAGCGAGCCCTCACAGAACCGGACCACATCATCGAACAGATCACCCTGACGGTCCGCCCGGCCCATCGTCACCCGATCATTCTCCCGCAGCCCCGCACCGACCCGGGGGACCGCCACGCGAAAGACACCAGCCACCTAGAGCGGCGCTCCGCGCCGTCGCACTCCTACCTCGGTGACGCACGCGGTGTGCGACTGCCGCACCTGCTGGGTGGGCTGTGACGTGACCCGACGCTGTGCGTCGGCTCGGGCGGGGTGCGATGGCTCGGCCGGGGTGCGATGGCTCGGGCGGGGTGCGATGGCTCGGCCGGGGTGCGATGGCGTCTCTCCCGGAGTACGGCGAAGTGGCCGCGATCCGCGGCGCCCGCGTGCTGCCGCACCCCTGCCGTGGTGTCGCGCGCGGTGTGCGACCGGTGCATCAGTTGGGCGGGGTGTGGCACCACCAGATGCTGTGTGACGGCTCGCATGGTCATCGGGAGTGCGAGGTTCGAGTGGGTTTCCGGGCTCGTTTGCCGG
>DASUPQ010000305.1 GCA_036280995.1 Actinomycetota bacterium
GGTGACCACCATCCAGCCGGCCGCGCCGACCAGCAGCAACACGGCGACCAGACGCCACCCAAGGTGACGAGACAACAGAAGGAACCTCCAGCGGTAGCCCACGCCGCACGGGAGGCGGCGCGGGAGGGCGATCAGGCCGGCCGGAGGTGGGGCGGCGCCCGAGGCCCCCGGGGGGCCGAGAGCACCAGCGACCGGGCCGGAGCCGAGCCGGATCGGCGTCGTCTCGCGGGCACCCCGTAGGCGACCACGACCGACGCGGCCAGCAGGCCGAGCAGCAGCGGCACCAGACGGCCGCCCGGTTCCGAACGGCCCACCGGTGGGCGCAGCACCGGGGCGCGATCCCCCAGGACGGCCGGTTCGGCACCCGGCTGGAGGTGAATCGCCGCCAGCTGATCCGCGGAGTCGGCCGCCCGGGCGGCCAGTCCGCCCGCCCACAGCGACCCGAGCACAACGGCGAGGACCAGGAACATCCTGGTGACCGGCTGCTGTCGCTGTGTCCTCATCGCGCTTCGACCGTACTGGATGCGACAGGAATCGCCAAGGTGAAGGCGGCGATCCCCCCGGGACGGCGGGCAGCTCGCCATGCCCCGCTGGCGCCCGCAGGGCGGCGAGCCACTCCCGCAGCCCGATCCCGGTGGACACCAGCCCGTCGGGGGTCTGGGTGGCGGCGTCCTGGCGTGTCCTCGGCCGGCTCATCCCGAAGGCGTGGGTCGGACCGCCAACGACGAGCAGCGTGACGTCGTCGTCGAGCGTCGCCGGGGCGCTGCCGACCTCCACGGCGTCGACCCGCATCCGCTGGGCCAGCCCACCGGCGATGGCGTCGGCGATCGTCTGGGTGTTGCCGAACATCGATTCGTAGACCACGAGCGCGCGCATCTCGTTCCTCCTCGCGCCGATGGGTGCCTCCTGCTCGATCACACCACCGGCCCCGGTGCCGGGACAGAGGCGAACGTCCCGCGCCGTTCGGGTTTTCGGGCGGTGCCGGGCGGGAAGCCATCTATCGCCGAATCCTGGAGGTGCCCGATGCTCGAGAAGCTGCTCCTGGCCGTGGACCAGTCGGAGAACAGCCGCAAGGCCGTCCCGGCCGTGATCGAGCTGGCCCGTGCCGGCGGTGGGACCGTCCACGTCCTGCACGTCCGCGAGCTCTACTACCCCGTGCCGCCGACCGTCCGAGGCGACAGCGCCGAGGAGGCCCAGGAGCTGGTCGACGGCATCGTCAAGGAGCTGCAGGCGGCCGGGGTGACGGCCGAGGGCGCCGTCCGGCCCAGCACCGGTGGCTCACCGGCCGGGGAGGTGCTCAACCACGCCCGCGAGGTCGACGCCGGCATGATCGTGGTCGGCTCCCACGGCCACTCGCCGCTGGGCGGGCTGCTGCTGGGCAGCGTCGCCCACAAGCTGACCCAGCTCTCGACCTGCCCGGTCCTGGTCGTGCGCGACCAGGAGAGCCTGGAGGAGCGCCACCACGACGTCCTCCGCGCCCAGACCCGGTTCCAGTCCTAGCCGGCCAGCAGCAGGCGCAGGCCGACGGCGACCCCGAAGGCGATCACCAGCCAGCGCAGGGCCCGGTCGTTGAGGCGCCGGGCCAGGACGACCCCGAGCTGGCCTCCGAGCAGGCTGGCCACCGCCATCACCGCCACCGCGACCCAGCTGACGTCGGCGAAGAGCACGAACGAGACGGCGGCGATCAGGTTGATCAGCAGCGACAGCAGCCCCTTGAGGGCGTTCAGCCGCTGCAGCGTGTCGGTCAGGAAGATGCCGAGGATGGCCAGCATCATGATCCCGACCCCGGCGCCGAAGTAGGCGCCGTAGGCGGCGGCGAGGAACTGGGTGGTGAACAGCGGCACGGTGTGGGGGCTGGCGCCGGCCTGGGCACCGGCGGGAGGCGGGTCGGCTGCGGGTAGCGGGGCCTCGCGGCGTTCCCGGACCAGCCGGGCCAGGCGGGGCTGGGCGGCGAGGAGCCCGCAGGCCAGGAAGATCAGGAACGGCACGACGCGCTCGAACAGCTCGGCCGAGCTGATCAGCAGCAGCCAGGCGCCCAGCACGGCCCCGACGGCGCTGATGGCGCCAAGGGCGAGGGCCCGGCCCCGCTGGCCCTCGAGCTCGCGCCGGTAGCCGAGGGTCCCCCCGAAGTAGCCGGGGGTGAGCGCGACCGTGTTGGTGACGTTGGCCGTCAGCGCCGGGTAGCCGACCGCCAGCAGGGCCGGGAACGACAGCAGCGACCCGCCGCCGGCGACCGCGTTGACGGCGCCGGCGAGCAGGGCCGCCCCGGCGAGGAGCGCGATCTGGACGGGTTCGAGGGTGGGCATGGGCCTCGTACGATAGTCAATCGCCGAGCATGCTTCGCGCCCGCGCCTGTCGAAGGACCTGCGGGCTGATGGCCCGGTAGGCCGGCCACCTGCGTTCGGCTGTTCGGCCAGTGTCCCGGGACATGGGAGGATCCCGGCATGGGTGGCCCCGAACAGGAGAGGAGTTGGCCCATGCCGCCTCGCAGGCCGACCGTCCCGTGAGCGGACCGAGCCGGCCCGTCCTCCAGCTGGACCGGCTGGACGCGGTCGTGTTCGACACCGACGGTGTGCTCACCGACACGGCCAGCGTGCACGCGGCCGCCTGGAAGCAGCTGTTCGACGGCTACCTGGAGGAGCGGGCGGCCCGCCTGGGCGAGCCGTTCCGGCCCTTCACCGAGGCCGACTACCTGGGCCACGTCGACGGCCGGCCCCGCTACGACGGGGTCGCCGCCTTCCTGGCCTCCCGGGGTATCACCCTCCCCTGGGGGGACCCGGCCGACCCGCCGGGCCGCGAGACGGTCTGCGGGCTGGGCAACACCAAGGACGGCCACTTCACCGCCTACCTCCGCGACCACGGGGCCAAGGCGTTCCCGAGCTCGGAACAGCTGGTGCGGCGGCTCCGGGCCGCCGGGGTCCGGACGGCGGTGGTGTCGGCCAGCCGCAACATGGTCGCCGTGCTGGCCTCGGCCGGGCTGCGGGGGCTGTTCGACGCCGAGGTCGACGGGGTCGAGTCCGGGCGGCTGGGGCTGCCCGGCAAGCCCGACCCGGCGCTGTTCCTGGAGGCGGCCCGGCGGCTCGGGGTCGTCCCGGCCCGGGCCGCGGTGGTCGAGGACGCCCTGGCCGGGGTCGAGGCCGGCCGCCGCGGCGGGTTCGGGCTGGTCATCGGGGTCAACCGTGGCGATCAGGCCGCCGCCCTGGCCGAGCGGGGCGCCGGGGTGGTCGTGGACGACCTCGGCGAGCTCGCCGTGGAGGGGGGCGGCAACCACCGGCCGGCTCGCCGGTGACCACCTGAACCCTCGCCCGAGCCTGCCCTTGGAGCTGGAAGGCTCGCCTCGACGTCCGCCACCGCGGTCACTGGGGCAGGGCGGCAGCACCCGCGAGTTCCCGCTGAAGGACCCAGAGAGACCGGGCCGTTCGGCCCATGACCGGCCCTCGCGAGCGCGGCAACCTTGGCAGCGAGCGGCAAGGTGCCGTTCGGTGAAGGAAAGGAAGCATGACAGCATGAAGCGGTGGCTCTTGCCGGCCGCGCTGGCGGTCCTGATCGTCGGCGTGGTCCTCACTCTGGCAGGCAACTACGGCCGCCAGCTCGTCCACGACCAGCTGGCCGCCCAGAAGATCACGTTCGCCCCCTATGACGAGTCCGGTCAGAACGGCGACAACTACCAGGCCTACCCCGAGCTGCGTGACCGCGCCGGCACCACGGTCACCGACGGGCTCGCCGCCCGCGACTTCGCGACCTACATCAACGCCCACGTGATGGAGACGACCGACGGCCGGTCCTACTCCGAGGTCAGCGCGGCCGCCCGGGCCAACCCCGAGGACGAGGAGCTGGCCGCGGTCCGCCGGAGCGCGCTCGACGGGCAGCTGCTGGCGGCCATCATGTGGAACACCTACGGCTGGTGGCTGCTGGCCACGGTGGCCTTCTTCGCCGGCATCGCCCTGATCGTGGCCGGGCTGGCCCTGGGCCTGGTGTCGCTCCTGGCCCGCCGCCGGTCCGAGGTCGTGGCTCGACCCGAGCCCCGGGCCGAGGTCCGGACGTAGCGGCCCGGCAACCCAGCCAGCTGCCTGACCGAGCGCTGGAGCGGGCGGCGGGGAAGCATCCCGCCGCCCGCTCCGATCCTTGCCCGGCGCCTCCACCCACCGTGGCCGGGCGGCTCCCAGCGGGACGCGGCGCTAGGCTGAGCGCGCGACCAGGAGGAGGAGGCGGCATGGAGCAGCGGACGATCGGTGGGCAGGGGCTGGTGGTGTCGGCGCTCGGGCTCGGGTGCATGGGGATGAGCCAGTCGTACGGGCCGGCGGACGAGCGGGAGTCGGTGGCCACCATCCACCGGGCGCTCGAGCTGGGGATGACGTTCTTGGACACCGCGGATGTGTACGGGCCCTTCACCAACGAGCGGCTGGTGGGCCGGGCGATCGCCGGGCGCCGGGACGAGGTCGTGCTGGCGACCAAGTTCGGGAACCAGCGGCGGGCCGACGGGAGCTGGGTGCGGGTCAACGGGGAGCCGGAGTACGTGCGGCGGGCCTGTGACGAGTCGCTGGAGCGGCTCGGGGTCGACCACATCGACCTGTACCACCAGCACCGGGTGGACCGGACGGTGCCGGTCGAGGACACCTGGGGGGCGATGGCCGAGCTGGTCGAGGCGGGCAAGGTCCGCTACCTGGGGATCTCGGAGGCGGCGTCGGCGACGGTGCGGCGGGCCCATGCCGTGCACCCGGTCACCGCCGGGCAGTACGAGTGGTCGCTGTTCTCCCGCGACCTGGAGGACGAGCTGGTGCCCACCCTGCGCGAGCTGGGGATCGGGGTCGTCGCCTACAGCCCGCTGGGGCGGGGGTTCCTGTCGGGCCGGATCACCTCGCCCGACGACTTCGGCGAGGACGACTTCCGGCGCGACCACCCCCGGTTCACGGGGGAGAACTTCGCCCGCAACCTCGACCTGGTCGAGCGGGTGCGGGAGCTCGCGGCCGCCAAGGGGGTGACCCCGAGCCAGCTGGCGATCGCCTGGGTGCTGGCCCAGGGCGACGACGTCGTGCCCATCCCGGGGACCAAGCGGCGCAGCTACCTGGAGGAGAACGCCGGCGCCCTGGAGGTCGACCTCGACCCCGGCGACCTGGCCGCGATCGAGGAGGTCACCCCGCGCGGGGCGGTGGCCGGCGAGCGCTACGGGCCCATGCACATGGCCAACGTCAACGCCTAGCAACGGCCCAGCCGGCAGGCCGACCGCGGGATCGCCGGCGGTTTGCTGGTGGCCCTACCGTGCGGGGTCGGCCGGCGGTTCCTCGGGCGGGGGGTTCACGGGCCGTCCTCGTCGGCCGGCGCCTGGGCGCGGGCCCTGGCGATGGCCCGGGCGCTCAGGATCGGCCAGCAGGTCACGGTGAGCACGGTCATGGCGGCGAAGCTGCACCAGAAGGGCGCGGTCAGCCCGTAGCGGGCGGCCAGCAGGCCGCCGGCGACCGCGCCCAGCGACAGCGAGCCGAAGCCGAACAGCGCGTAGGCGCTGTTGACCCGGCCCAGCAGCCGGGCCGGGATCAGCTCCTGGCGCAGCGACACGCTGATCACGCTCCAGGTCATGGCGTGGAAGCCGAACAGCGCGAACATGACCCCGACCAGGATCGGGCTGCGGGCCAGGGCCAGCACCAGGTGGGTGGACGACTCGATGACGAGGCCCAGGCGCATGGTGGTGGCCGGGCCGAGCCGGCCGATGACCCGGTCGGCGACCAGGCTGGCGGCGATGCCGCCGACCGCCATCGACGACAACAGCAGGCCGTAGCCGACCGAGCCGAGCCCGAGCCGCTCCTGGGCGTAGAGGACCGACAGGGACAGGGTCGCCGACAGGGTCAGGTTCATCAGCGCGATGGCCACGGCCAGGATGCGCAGCAGCCGGTTCCTGGCCAGCCAGCGGACCCCTTCGGCGATCTCGGCGCGGAGAGTGGTCGGGGCGGCGCCCTCCGGCCGCTCGACCCGGAACCGGCCGCCCATGGCCGCGACCAGGGCGGCCGCGGCCGCGAAGGTCCCGGCGTCGAGCAGGAACGGCACGGCGGCGGCGGCCGCGAACAGCAGCCCGCCGAGCGGCGGGGCGACCAGCTCGTTGGCCACCATGCGCGCCCCCAGGAGGCGGCTGTTGGCCCGGGCCAGCTGGTCCCGGGGGACGACGGCGGGCAGGATCGAGACGGCCGCGTTGTCGAACAGGGTCTCGGCGGTGCCGAGGGCGAAGAACACCACATACAGCAGCGGCAGGCTGGCGGCGTCGGCGAGCACGGCGACCCCGAGCA
>DASUPQ010000306.1 GCA_036280995.1 Actinomycetota bacterium
CCCAACGGCGAGGTGTGGCTGCAGCAACCCCGATCGACCGAGACGGCGTCACCGGTCTATGACGTCTACGATGCCAAGGGTGCCTGGCAGCGGCAGGTGACGTTCCCATCAGGTGCGGTGCTTGCCGGCTTCGGCGAGAGCGGGGCGATTTACGGCTCGGTGAAGAACGAGGACGGAACCAGGTCGGTGGCGCGGTATCGCCTGACGGGGAGCCCGTGACGTTCCCCGTCGCCCTGAACGGAGTGAAGGGACCATCCCGATCATTGCCCCCCTCGCTGCGCTCAGGGTGACAAGTGCCTGTCAATCCAGGATCGGCGGCTCCCCACCCGGCGGCGTGTTGGGCCCCTGCCGATCGGTCCGCCGACGGTCGCGGCGCTGGCCCTCCTCGTACCACCGCCGGGTGATCTCTCCGGCGAGCTCCCGGTTGCCCAGGCCGAACGCGAGCCCCACCGCCAGCGCCACCGCGCCCAGGATCAGCGTGAACGCCGCGGTCACGATCTCCTCGGCCACACCCACCTGCTGCAGCGCCATGAACAGCGCGATGATTATGACCGCGCCCTTGGCGATCTTCGCCACCGTAGGCACGCCCGCGACGCCGCCAGCTGAGGCGAGGATCAGTCCGCGGACGAACTCCCCCACGATCATGCCGAGGATGATGATCACGATGGCGGCGATCAGGGTCGGGATGAAAGCCAGCATCATCCCGAACATCTGATTGATGCTCTCCAGGCCCAGCGCCGTGCTGGCGAGCAGGATGACCACCAGCATCACCAGCCAGAAGACCAGCTTGGCCAGCGCGCGCACCGGGTCCAGCCGGGACCCGGTGCGGCCCACGACCTCGTCCAAGCCACCCGCCGCCGCCATCCGGTTGAAGTCCACCTTCTTGAGCGTGTCGTCCGCCCAGCGCTGGACCTGGCGGGCCAGGAAGTAGCCGGTCAGCATGATGACGGCTGCGCCGACCAGCGCGGGCACCACGCTGCCGATCTGCTCCGCGCCGATGAGGAGACGCTCATAGAGTTCGTTCACGGCGACACCTCGATCACGAGTTTCCCGGTCTGCTCACCCCGCTGCATCCGCATGTACGCTTCGGCGCCTTTCGCCAGCGGCACCACGCTGTCCACCACCGGCCAGAGCCGGCCCTCGTGCGCCAGCCGGACGATCTCCGCGAACTCGCGGCGATTGCCCATGGTCGAGCCGAGAATGCTCCACTGGTGCCAGAACAACCGGCGCAGATCGAGCGACACCAGCGGCCCCGTCGTGGCACCGCACACCACCAGCCGGCCGCCCCGTCGCAGCGCCCGCTGGGAGTTGGTCCAGGTGGCCTCGCCCACGCAGTCCACGACCACGTCCGCGCCGCGGCCGCCCGTCTCCCGCCGCACTTCGGCTACGACGTCGGCAGTGCGGTGGTTCAGGCCCACGGTTGCCCCGAGCTGCGCGGCCTTCTCCAGTTTGTCCTCGGAGCCGCTGGTGACGATGGCTCGCGCCCCGAGCAACACCGCGACCTGGAGGGCCGCCATCCCTACGCCGCCCCCGACACCCCAGACCAACACCGTCTCTCCGGCCTGGAGCCTGGCGCGACCGGTCAGCATATGCCAGACGGTGAGTGTGGCGAGCGGGAACGCGGCCGCCTCGGACCACGACATTGCCTGGGGCACGCGTCCCAGGTTCGCGGCCGGAACTACGAGCAGCTCCGCGGCGGTACCCGGCAGATGCTCCCCCAGGATGCCGTAGCGGGAGCACAGGGATTCCTCACCCGCCTCACATGCGGCGCAGTGCCCGCACGAGATCCCGGGGTTGATGAGCACGCGGTCGCCGAAATTCCACCCGCGCACCGCCGGGCCCACCGCCTCGATCTCGCCGGCGCCATCCGACCCCACGATGTGCGGAAACACCGGCTGGACGTTGGGCAGGCCGCCGGCCATCCAAAGGTCGATTCGGTTGAGGGCGGCGCAGCGGACCCGGACCAGCACCTCGTCCTCGGCCCGGAGCTCTGGCGCCGGCACGTCCCGCACCTCCAGGTTTTCCAGGCCGCCGGTGCCGG
>DASUPQ010000307.1 GCA_036280995.1 Actinomycetota bacterium
CGAGGAAGGCGAGTGACCGCGCCGCCGTTCATCATCGGCGCCACGCGAGAGTTTGGGCGAGTAGCTGCTCGTATCAAGAAGAGTGACTCGGGAAAGTACCGCAAGGTGCAGAAAACGGTGCGTCTGCTCCGGGACGTTGGCCCACGACACCCAGGTCTGAACTCGCACAAGTACTCCTCATTCACCGGCCCGAACGGCGAAGAAGTCTGGGAGTCGTACGTGGAGAACAAGACGCCGGGGGCGTGGCGCCTGTTTTGGATGTACGGTCCGGGCGCCGGCATGATCACGTTGATATCGGTTGGCCCGCATCCCTGATGGGCCCTTGATCAACTCCCCGGCCTGGTCGTCCTGCCCGCGCCGGTCGGGGCGGAGCTTGGTGAGCTGTGGATCGCGGCGTGACCAACCGATCCGTTCGCTCCCCCGGCCACGAGGTCGCCCGGGTGCGGCAAACATAGGTCGGCCGGCTCGGCGACGCCGGCGCGAACATCGACTCGGCCGACCAATTAGCGCGGATTTCCGCGCAGTTGGTTCGGGGCAAGGGGGTCAGCTGATTTCGTAGCGGAGGGTGCGGTTGCCCCACCAGGGGACGGTGGTGTTTTGGGGCAGGTCGGCTTGGCGTAGGACGGGTGCGTAGGCGCGTCGATCGAGGCGGACGGTGATGGTGCGGCCGGTGGTGATGATCGTTCCGCGGGTGTCCAGGAAGCGTCGTTGCAGGGTGTCTGGGGTGACGGTGGCGTAGCCGGGGAGTCGGCTGCGCAGGGCGGCGGTGAGGGCTTGGGCCAGGACGCAGAGCATGATGTCCAGGTCGACGTTGAGGTTCACGGTGGAGGACAGCGCGTCGGAGCAGAAGGCCTGGATGATCTCGGCGAGGCGTTGTTCGATGGTCATCCGGCGGGCGTAGTGCTCGATCAGGGCCTTGACGGGCGGGTCGTAGTCGTTGGTGATGATGACGGTGGGGGCGTCGCGGCCCAGGCCGGTGACGATGAGTTGGCGCACCGCGGCGGGGTAGTTGGTCAGTCGGGCGTCGGTGGTCTCGTGGACGCGTGGGCGGTTGAACCGGCCGGGCCGGTTCAGGGTGATGGTTTTGAAGTCCGCGCTGGTCAGCGCGTTGATCTGGGTGAGCAGGGCGGGTGAGCGCATCCGCAGGGTGAGGAACTTGACGCCGCGGTCGTTCAGTTCGGCCAGCACGGCCTGGTTGGCGACCTTCTGGTCCATGATCAGCATCCGCGGGTCGGCGCCGGACACCGTCTTCCAGTGGTCGCAGAACGCGATGACCTCGCGGGTGCTGGTGGCCTTGGTCAGGTCGGCGTTGGCGTAGACCAGGTTGTGGGTGCCGCTGTCCTGGGCGAAGAACGTCAGCACCGAGCGGGCGCGTTGGGAACGTTTGGGCACGTAGTGCTTTTCCAGCACGGGGTCCTGTCCCCAGTGCATGACGGCGTGGAAGTCCAGGTCGAAGATCGCGTCGGAGCTGGTGGCCAGGCCGCCGTGGATCATCGCGGTGTCCAACGCGGCCAGGAAGTCTCGTTGGTGTTGGTGGCTGGTGCGGTAGGAGTAGTCGGTCAGCGCGGTCTTCTTGGGCAGCACGGACAGGCCGGCGAACAGGGACGCGGCGGGGTCGGCCAGCAGCAGGTCGTCGACGTGGGAGACCCGTCGGGTGCGGGTGAGTTTGAGCGCGAGCAGCGACAGCAGCCAGGACACCGGGGGTACCACCCGGCTGCCGGGGTATCCGGCCTTGCTGACCAGGGCGGGCAGGTCCAGCTCGATCAGGTCGGGGATGAGCAGCAGCAGTCCGGCCTTGCCGGTTTCCACGGTGGCCGGCCAGCTGGCCCAGTCCAGTCGGCCGGTGCGGGGCAGTCGGGTGTCCCGGCCGGGGGTGGCCGGGTTGATGCTGGCCTCGGGTTCGGGGTGGCGCAGCAGCCGGCCGAAGCCTTCCTCGGTCAGGATCTCGGCGACCCCGGTGCGGTTGAGCGGGGTGCCTTCGGTGGCCAGCCGGGCGGAGATCTCGTAGGTGGACAGGCCCTGCCGGCGCAGCTCGATCACCCGGCCGCGGGCCCGGTCCTTGGCCGGCGCGACCCCGGGCGGGGGTCCGGGTCGGCGGGGTGGTGCGAACAGGTCCAGGGCGCCGGCCCGGTGTTCGCGGACCAGGTTGACCATGGCCCACCGGGTGTAGCCGAACCGCTCGGCGGCCTGGGCGTGGGTGAGCCGGTCGACGTAGAAGGCGCGTAGCGCCTCGTACCGGCGGTGGTTGACCTGGACCGGAGCGGTGAACCAGTCCGCTCCGGCACCTTGTTCCGATCCGGCTGCCATACGCCATGTTTACCACTTCCTCAGTTGCACGGAGCGGGATTGACCGGCTTCGGCGTGTCACCCTCGGACGGGTCTTGAAACCGTTGTGAAGTAGCGTGTTTCATCACGATGGGATGTCTCGGCCGGGTATGACGGGCCCGACCGTGCGGCCTGAGAGATGGATACTGTGAATCACATGCTTGTGATTCAACAGCAGCTCAACAGCAAGCCCTCAGAACGGGAGGATACGAAAACCCCCGCTGACAAGCGGATACCGATCAGGCTTGTGCCCAAGCGCGGCAGCAAAGTTGCCCCGAACCTCCGGTGCGGAAATCCGCGTTAAACACGCTGACCACGGCCGAGCTGCCCGCGCTGCCGGATTCCGTCGGTGACACGATCGACGACGAGATCGAGTGGGAGCGCGATCTCCGCCAGGCCCGCGACGACCGCCGGCGGATGACCGCCGACCACATCCGCGACCTCGTGTCATTTGCCGATGACGAGTTGCTGTACGGGCGCCGTGCAGCGGCGGAGCGAGGCGACCGCACCGAAGGTACGGCCCTCGATGCGTTCGCGGCAGAACTGGCTTCCGCATTCACGATGTGGCGGTCGTGCGTGAATGACGAGGATGACGGACTCAACCCTGCTCCCGTTCCCGGGTGTGTCGAGGAC
>DASUPQ010000308.1 GCA_036280995.1 Actinomycetota bacterium
CCTGCAGCTGGGCTGTGAGACCTTCGGCGAGATCCTCCAGGGTGCGCCCGGGCTCTCCCGCACCCTGCTCACGCAGCGGCTCAAGCAACTCGAACGCCTCGGCATCGTCGAGGTGACCCCCAAGGCGCAGGGGCGCGGTCACCGTTACCAGCTCACGAGCTCGGGCCACGATCTGTTCAAGGTCTGCGAGACCCTCGGTGAGTGGGGAGCCCGTTGGCTCGAGATCGTCCCCGAGAACCTCGATCCGTTCGTGGCCCTGTGGTCGATGTGCAACGCGCTCCGCCAGGACCGACTCCCCGACCAGCGTGTTGTCGTTCGGTTGGACTTCACCGGCTTCCGGCCCCATGAGCGGTACTGGCTGCTGCTCGAACACGGCGAGGCCGAGATCTGCAAGACCTATCCCGGTCTGGACGAAGACCTCTTCATCACCGCCGAGGCCGAGGCGTTCGTCAAGTGGCACGCCGGGCAGCTCTCCTGGGGGGAGGCCACCCGCGACTCCCGGATCCAGCTCCACGGTCCGTCATGGCTCGTCAGGGCCTTCCCGACCTGGAACGGCCGCAGCATGTTCGCTCACATCAAGCCCGACGCCGCCGCTGCCACTCCGAATTGACGCGCCGACCTCACGGTCTGCGCCTTCACAGCTACTCTCACGATGGAGGAGCAACCTATTGGCGGAAGGAGCCACATGAGACCCACACAGCCCAGGAGCTGCTGCTGAGCATCCTCGTCGCGATCGCGCTGGCGGGCTGTGATGAGTCCGACGTGGAGGCGGCCAGCAGCCGGCCCCGCCCACCCAGGCGCCGGCAACGCCGGCTCCAACCACAGCCCAGGACGACGATGATGACGGCACCCCGGACGACCAGGACGACGACGACAGGGGCTGACGACCACTCAACTTTGACATCCAGTGGCGGGGTGGGCGCCCGACATGCGCCGCGGGCGAGATGCGATCTGTATCGTTCCGCCGTTGCGCCACGGGCGAGGTCTCGGGGGCCTTGGATGAACGACGAACGCGCGCCGACCAGCCCCGGGGGCCCATCCGTACACCAGCAGCCAGGGTTGCGCTGGTCCTGCTGGTGGCTGCCGGCCTGCTGATCGCCCTCAGCCTGGCCACTCGCTACGGCGCCTATCGCGCTGAGGTCGCACAACCTGGCTCGACCCAGGTGGCCGCCTGGAAGGCCTTCATGCGGCTGTTCGACGTCAACAGCGAAGGCAACGTGCCGAGCTGGTTCTCATCCATGCTGCTGATGGGCTGTGCGCTGGTCGCCGCGCTGCTGGCCGCACTGGTGCGGCGCGCCGGCGGCCGCGACGCCCGGTGCTGGGCCGGGCTGGCGGTGATCCTCTCGCTGCTCTCGCTGGACGAGGCCGTCGCGCTGCACGAGCGCCTGGGCGGACCGGCCGGCGAGGTCCTCGGCGACGCCACCCGGGGACCGTTGCATTTCGCCTGGGTCGTTCCCGGCGCGGTTGCCTTGGAGGCGGCCGCCGGCATGGTGCTCGAGAGCCAGGGCGACCGCGGCGGGTATCTGCTGGGCCTGCGACCCGAGCCTGATGGCGGTACCGCCTGGTGATGGTGGCCTGGCCGAGCTCGCCCCTCAGGATCACCCTGCCCATGCCGGTCAGCCGTCCAGGAGTTCGGCCAGGGCCCGGACGCCGGCCGGGGTGCCGACCACGACGGCGGTGTCACCGGCCTGGAAGCCGAAGTCCGGGGTGGGCGCCGGGAAGGCCGTCTGGGCCCGGACCACGGCCACGATGGAAACCCCGGTGCGGGTGCGGGCCTGGGTGTCGGCGATCGTACCGCCGGCGTACGGCGAACGCTCCCCGATGGTCAGCCAGGAGATCGCCAGCCCCTCGATCTGCTGTTGGAGCTCGGCCAGGTGGCCGGTGAGGCGGGCGGCGCCCAGCAGGTCGGCCAGGGCGTCGGCCTCCTCTCGGGTGAGCCGGATCACCTCCTGGCAGGTGTCGGGGTCGTCGGGGTCATACAGCAGCAGGTCCCGTCGGCCGGTGCGGTAGGACACCACTCCGAGGTGGCGGCCGGCGCGGGGGGTGAATTCGTGGCGGAGCCCAACCCCGGGCAGCGCCGTCTCCTGAATGTCCATCGGCTCAGCCTCGTGCTGTTCGTCGATCCCTGTCTCGCGGGTCAGGTGGAGTGGGTGGTTGGGATCCGGCCGATGGTTGGCCTTGGCTGGGGATCAACCGTGCCCCATTGCGCAGGCTGTCCTCGAGATGGCCCTTGAGCTGCAGCAGCACGGTGGTGTGTTGCCCGGCGGTTGAGGTCCAGCCGCACTGGCACACGCTGCGACAAGGCAGGCGAGTGCCGGAGGTGCGGTGGAGCGTCCAGTGATGCCCTTCAATTCCTCCAGCTTGGGACGACCACATCGTGACCTCACCCCATGAGCAGGTCGGCTAGGAATCGGACGAGGAGGGCGAGTGTGATGGCGGCGGCGACCGTGGCCAGGATCAGTCGCCGCCGGAGGGTGGATGGCCCTGGCGGTCGGCCGACCCGCCGACGGCGGCGCGGATCAGTGCCAGCCGCCACCAAGATGACAAGACACCAGGGTCGAACCTCCAGCATCAGCCCGCGCCGGTCATGGATCAGGCGCGGAAGGCGGTCAGGCCGGCTGGAGGCGGGGCGGCGCCCGAGCTGCCCGCAGAGTGGAGCAGACGCACGACCAGGGGCGAGCACGGCCGCGCCGCTGTGCTGCGGCTCGCCACCCGCACGCGCCAGCGAGCGCGGCCGCCAGGGTGGCCAGCAGCACCAGACGTCCCCGCGGGTCCGGGCGCTCGGCCGTTGGTCGCAACGCCGTAGCAGAGTCCCGGAAGGTGGCCGGCTGGACCCCCGGCTGGGAACGGCTTGTGGTCAGATAGTCGGCCGGGTTGCCTGCCGAGGGCGCGATCAGGCTACCCGTCCAAAGCGATACGAGCACAACAGCCAGGACCAAGACGACCCTGGTGCCCTCCTGCTGCCGGTTCACCCGCATGGCGGCTCGACGGTACTGGATCCCCCAGCAAACGCCAAGGTGCCGCCATCAACCGCTGAGCAAGTGTCCGATCAGCAACCTCGCTTCGGCCTGCTGCTCCCGGGTTCGTCCTGGTTTTCTGAAGCGCGCGCGAATGCGCGGCCGGACCCGCGCCGGCGCGGGGCGGATACTGGGTGGTCGCGGCCACGCCCCTCCTCTGTAATCCCTCATTTGAGGTTCACACTTGTTGTGGCCGCTGAGAGCGGCTAGGTTCGGCCGAGGTGGTTCCGCCTGCTGGGTCGCGTTGGCGGTCCGCCGAAGGGGGGCGGATCCCCGGAGGCAGCCATGGCCGAGCGTCAAATCCCCGCCGCGGCTGACAACGATCACTCCAACCAGGCCAGGAGTTTGGCCGCGGTGATGGGGGCGTCGCTGCGGCGCTACTGGGACGAGCGGACGAGCTACCAGTCCTTCCTGTACGCCGCTGGGGCGCTGCTGTTGGCCAGCGGCCTGGTCCATAGCGTGGTGTTCCTGCTGGACGGGGGTGGGTGGGACGGCCCGCTGTCGTGGCGCAAGCCGATCCTGTTCGGCTTCTCGTTCGGGATCACGGTGCTGACCCTGGGCTGGGTGCTGTCGTTTCTGCCCAGACGGCGCCGGTTGGGCTGGCTGCTCGCCGGATCCCTGGGGGTGGCCAGCGTCGCCGAGGTCTTGTTGATCACCATGCAGCGCTGGCGGGGGGTCCCCTCCCACTTCAACGAGGCCACCGCCTTCGACGCAGCGGTGTTCAACGCCATGGGGGTGATGGTCGCGGTGGCGGCACTGGTCATCGGCGTGGTGACGGTGTGGTCGTTCACCTCGCTGGGGGCCGCCCCGAGCATGGCCGTTGCCATCCGCGCCGGGCTGGTGCTGCTGGTGGCCGGCCAGCTGCTCGGCGGGGCGATCATCGCCAACGGCATGGGCATGTCGGAGGCGCAGGCGATCGCGGCGGGCAGCACCTTCGGCGCGGCCGGGGGGATGAAGGTGCCCCATGCGGTGTCGCTGCACGCGGTGCAGCTGCTGCCGGCCCTGGCCTGGCTGCTGGGGTTCACCGGTTGGGCGGAGCGCCGCCGCACCCGGGTGGTGCTGGTCGCGGCCGCCGGCTACCTGGGGCTGTTCGCCGTCACGGTGGTGCAGACCTTCAGTGGCGTGCCCACCTTGGAGCTCGCTGCTGGCGTCGCGGTCCTGCTGGTGGCCAGCGTCCTGGCGTTGGCGGGGCCGTTCGCGGTCACGATGTGGGCACTGGCCCGGCGCTGGCGTGGGACGCCGCCGCCAACGGCCGCGCCGGCAGCTGGCTGACCCGCCGCGGCGTCACGTTCGATCCCTCCTGGATGAGCGGACAGACCTCGGGCGGGTCGTCCAGCCAGTGCGCTCCCGTCAGGCCGCGTGACGCCTGGTGGAATGACAAGCAGAATGACATGGACTGGCGGCCTTCGTCGTCGATGGCTGCCAGCCACCATCCTCTTGAGGTCGGTTGGTGGCCTGAGGACACTTGATGGGCCTGGTTCCGTCAACGGCAGAGGAGGTCGACATGGTCGAGGTCGGCGACCGGGTGCTGGTGGAGTCGGAGAAGGTGGGATCCGCCACTCGCAGCGGTGTGGTGACAGACGTGGATGGACGGCTGATCACGGTGCGCTGGGACTCTGGCGCGTCGTCGACGTTCGTGCCAAGCGCCGGCTGCCTGCAGGTCACTAGCCACGAGTCGCAAGCCGAGACGGCCAACAACTCCTAAGCAGCTTCGCCCGGGGTCTGCTAGGACCCACAGAGCAGAGCGCCAGGTCCGTAGGCTGGTGCTCTACGTCCACGGCGTGGTCCCGAGTGCTGTTGATGCAGCTCAGGTCAGGTGCCGAATCCAGCGAGGTCGCCTGAGTGCTGTCTGGTGCTGGCTGGTG
>DASUPQ010000309.1 GCA_036280995.1 Actinomycetota bacterium
GATCCCGAACCCCCCGAGCCATTCCGAGACGACCACGTCGACACGTTCGGGCGGGTCGACGTCCAAAATGTCGCCCTGGATTACGTGGACGATCTCGTCCAACCCATTCGAGGCGGCCAGTTGCTGCGCGAGGACCGCGACCGTCGTCCGCTCCACCGCGTAGACGCGCGCAGCTCCTGCCCGCGCCGCGAACATGCTCAGGATGCCGCTTCCCGCCCCGACGTCGAGAACGACGTCGCCGGGGCGCACCACCGAGTCGATCGCACGCCGGAAGGCCTCGGTGCGGACACGGTCGCAGATCATCGTCCGGTGCACCGCGATCTCCGCGTACATCGGATCCGGCGGGTTCCTGATTGGTGTCCGCATGGGTATATTGCCGCCGGTCTCCTAGTGCTGCGTCGCTGAAGTAGTTTGACGGTGTGGTGGGACCATGCCGGATGCCTGCCGCGATCCAGCTACGATCAGTCGCGCGCCGACTCGGCGGGAACTCCGGTTGGGTTCAGGCGCTTGCGGTACCAGAGGACGTCCGTTCCTGATGGGAAGTCCTCGACTCGACCCGCCAGTTCATAGCCGTTCCGCTCATAGAGGGCTCGAGCCTGAAAGCCGTAGGTGAAAAGGACGGTCTGTGTGCACCCGCGCGCCGCCGCCTCAGCCTCGGCGGCGGCCAGGAACCGAGTCGCGAGGCCGCGACCTCGGAGACTTGGCTCCACCCAGAGGCTCTGTAGCTCGCAGCAGTCGCCCCAAGTCCACCCGCTGATGCCGGCCAGGACCTTGCCGGCGTCGCGCATGAAGATCGCCAGCTCGACCTCGTCACCGAGTCCCATGGCGGCGGACGCCTCACGACGGATCTGCGTTTCGAGGACCTCGATGTCGAGAGGATCCGGATTGTCCTCGAGGTGGAACTCCACAGCGACCGGCTCGTCAGGCGCCGACGATCTGCTCGATCAGCGAGAGGTCATCGAAGTACGTCCGGAACGACCGGATCTTCCTGTCGCGGAAGTCGGCCACCGTGGCGCCGGCCAACCTGACACGGCGTCCTGTCGCATCCAAAACCGCATCCTCGTCGAGGACGAGCGGCCCCGTGTGATCGGCTTCGATCAGCCATTCGGCGAACGCCTTATTGCCCACTTCGTCGAGTCCCCGAAACATGATGACGACGTTGGAGAACGCCGTTTCACGGAGGACGGCGAGCTCGGCGAGCGCCGTCAGCCCTGACACGGTCGCGTATGGCGACCACCCGACGACGTCGTCGGTGAACAGGGTGCCCGGATCGACCGATGCGCCGCCGACCTCGGCCTCGAGCGCCTTCAGCAGCACGTCCTTGCGCGATTCACTCACTGTAGCCCCCCGTTCCTGTCGTACGGTCTGTTCGAAGTCCTCTGACAATCCGAGCCGCGTTCAGGACCCGAGGATGTTCGCCTTGGCCGCCGTGAACTCTTCGTCTGTCAGCGCCCCCGAGTCGTGCAACTGTGCGAGGTGCTCGAGCTCGTCGGCCGGGTCCGCCGGAGGCGGGGCAGGTTGCGCTTCGTCCAGGTAGTCGTCGGCAGGCGCCTGCTCCTGCTCCGCGTCCTGGTTGTCACGATGATGGGCAACCGCCGCTCCGGCGATCAGCGCCCGGCGCCTTGTCCGTCGCCTGAATCCCATGAAGAACTCCTTCCCGTTCGTTCGGCTGACCACAACCTGGCTGCCGTCGTCCGAACTAGCTGCCAGCTGTCGAACTCCTGCCTGGGACTAGGGTGTGGCGCAGGTCCCGTCGGCTCGGTCGCAGAGGCAGATGCGGCCGTCGTCGTGGCGCTTGCCGGCCATCTCCAGGTCTCGGTTCAGACGTCGCGGAGCTCGCGGCCGTGGGCGGAGACCGCCCAGATGACAAAGATGTCCAGGGTGATGACGGTCAACGCCCAGAACGGGTAGTAGGGGATGAACAAGAAGTTGGCCACGGCGCTGACCAGGGCCACGGTGATGGCCACGACCCGAGCCCAGGTCTTGCCCGACAACAACCCCCAGCCGGCGAAGGCCACCAGCAGCCCGATCAGCAGGTGGATCCAGCCCCAGGTGGTGGCGTCGAACTCGAACACATAGTTGCGGGTGGCGACATAGAACTCGTTCTCGAAGATGGCGATGAGGCCCTGCAACGCCTGGAAGCTGCCGGCCATGAGCATCATGATGGCGGCGAACAAGATGAACCCGACCGCGGTCCCGCTGGTCTCCTGCTCTGCGCGGCGGGCCCCGGACGATGAGTATGCGTCTTCGGTCATGTGCCGATCCCTCCTCTGGTCCGCGGCCGGCCACGCTGGCAGGCCGCATCGGACCACCGAACGCACCATCGCACCAGGCCGGGCTGGGGGCATCATCCGGTTGGGATACGTTTGGCAGCCACCGATTCACCACCATCGGGGAGCTAGGCGGCCGCGGGCCGGTCGCGACCCGAGCCCACCCAGCACCGGCCGAGCAAGGCCAGGCGTCGAGGGCTCCCTTGGAGCAGCCGGGCAACCAGCCCCCCGGCCTCGTCGTCCCCCTGGACCAGCGCGGTCCTGCCCGGAGGGAGCCAGGCCGGGGTCGGTCCCACCGACCAGCCGCCGCCTCGAGCGACCGATGCCATGGCGGTGCGGGCGCGTCTCCAGATGGCGGGGATAGACCCAGGGTCAGACATATCCCATCTGGACGATGACCACCGGCCGGCCTGTCCCTAGCGTCACCAGGACAGGCACGGCAAGGACGGGGGCCACCACGAACCACGCCGACCGGTTCCGATCCTCGACCAGGCTGGTCGAGGATGGAACCGTCACCGCCCGCAGCGCCGAGGATCGCCTGCTCATCGTGGTCCGCCACGGCGATGCCGGTGACAAGGGCCGCTGGGGTGGTCCTGACCTGCTGCGGCCCCTGTCACCCACCGGACGCCGCCAAGCCGAGGGACTCGTGTTCCGCCTGGAGGACTACCCGGTCGAGCAGATCCTGTGCAGCCCAACCGTGCGCTGCCACCAAACCGTCGAGCCGCTCGCCCGCGACCGCCTCCTGCCGATCCAGTCCGTCGCCGCCCTCGGCGTGGACGCCGAACCCGCCCAGGTGCGATCGGTCTTTTGGCATTGGCGGCTGCGCGACGCGGTGTTGTGCACCCACGGCGAGACGATCGCCCAGCTGTTCACCCAGCTCGCCGCGGACGGCATGGCGGTCGCAGAGCCGCTGCACTGGCCCAAGGGTTCGACCTGGCTGCTCCGGCGCACCCAGCGACAGGTCCATGCCCGCTACTTGGGTCCGCTGGCGCTGGACCCGGTCACCACTGCCTGAAC
>DASUPQ010000310.1 GCA_036280995.1 Actinomycetota bacterium
CGAAGCTCTGCACGAACGGGGTGTCGTGGCTGACCAGGACCACCGAGCCCTGGTAGGTCTCGAGGGCCGAGCGGACGGCCTCGACCGCCTGGACGTCCAGGTTGTTGGTGGGCTCGTCCAGGAGCAGGACGTTGTGGCGGCCCAGGACCAGCCGGGCCAGGGCGAGCTTGGTCTTCTCGCCGCCGGACAGGGTCCGGGTCGGCTGGTGGGCCTGGTCGCCGCCGAGCAGGAAGTGGCCGAGGACGCCCCGGAGCAGGTCGTCGGGGGCCTTGGCGACCTCCCGCAGCGACTCCATGGCGGTGGCGGCCGGGTCGAGGCCCTCGTGCTCCTGGGCGTAGTAGCCCAGCTCGGCGCCGTGGCCGCGGCGGACCTCGCCCTCGTCGGGCTGGTCGATGCCGGCCAGGATGCGCAGCAGCGAGGTCTTGCCGGCCCCGTTCAGCCCCAGCACGAGCAGCCGCTCGCCCCGCTGGAGGTCGAAGGAGACGTGCTTGAACACCGGCGGGCCGCCGTAGGAGCGGGACAGGTCGACGGCGTCCAGTGGGAAGCGGCCCGAGGGCGGCGGGTCGGGGAACCGGACCGCCACCTTCCGTCCCGACCGGCGTTCGGGCGTGAGCCGCTCCTTCATCTTCTCGACCCGCCGCTCGGTGACCATGGCCCGCCGGGCCATGGTCTCGTTGGAATGGCGGTACTTCTCCACGAAGGCCGACAGCCGCTTGATGTCGCGTTCCAGGACCTTGCGCTGCTTGGCCTCGGACCGGGCCCGGACCTCGCGAGCCTCCAGGTACTGGGTCCAGGTGCCCTTGTAGGTCTCGAGCGACGCGGTCAGTGGGTCGAGGACCAGCACCCCGGTGACGTCCCGGTCGAGCAGGGGCAGGTCGTGGGAGACGAGCAGGATGCCGCCGGAGAAGTCGGCCAGGAACCCGGCCAGCCAGCGCTTGGCGTCGGCGTCCAGGTGGTTGGTGGGCTCGTCCAGCAGCAGCGTGGCCGCCTGGCTGAGCAGCACCCGGGCCAGCTCGACCCGGCGCCGCTCGCCGCCCGACAGCCCCGACAGCGGCCGGTCGAGCCCGCTGGCCGGGATGCCGAGGCCGGCCGCGATCCGGCGGGCCTCGGCCTCGGCCCGGTAGCCGCCCTCGTGCTCGAAACGCTCCTGGAGGCCCGAGAACCGCTTGATGGCCCGGTCGCGGGCCTTGGCGTCGGCGCTCTGGTCGATCCGCCGCCTCGCCTCCTCCAGGTCGTGGCGCCGGCGGTCCAGGCCGCGGGCCGACAGCAGCCGGGCCAGGCCGGTCTCCGCCGTGGTCGGCGGCGACTCCTGGGGCAGCCAGGCCAGCTCCCCGACCAGGGTGACGGCCGGGTCGCGCCTGGAGGCGGCCCGCTCGCTCACGGTGCGGAGCAGGCTCGTCTTGCCGGCCCCGTTGGGGCCGACCAGGCCGACGACGTCGCCGGGGGCGACGGTGAAGCTCGCCTCGGCGACGAGCAGGCGGTGCCCGACCTCGACGGTCAGGTCGACGACGCGGAGCATGATCAGCTGGGTCCTCGGGAGGGTGCCTGGCCGCTCCGATGATCGGGGCCAACCCGCCAGACCCGCAACCGATTACGATTCGACGCCGTTTCCCTGGTTATGCTGAGGGCGTGTTCGCGACCCGACCCGAGCTGCGCGGCTCCTTCGGCATGGTGTCCTCGACCCACTGGCTGGCCTCGGGGACGGGGATGGCGGTGCTGGAGCGGGGCGGCAACGCCTTCGACGCCGCCGTGGCCGCCGGCTTCGTGCTCCAGGTGGTGGAGCCGCACCTGAACGGGCCGGGCGGCGAGGTCCCGATCCTGGCCGCCCCCGCCGGGCAGGGGCGGGTGCTGGTGGTGAACGGGCAGGGGCCGGTGCCGGCCGCCGCCACCATCGAGCGGTTCCGCGACCTCGGCCTCGGCCTGATCCCGGGCACCGGGCTGCTGCCGGCCTGCGTGCCCGGCGCCTTCGGGGCCTGGATGCTGCTGCTCCGCGACCACGGCACGCTGTGCCTGCGCGACGTGCTCGAGCCGGCCATCGGCTACGCCGAGGCCGGGTTCCCGGCCCTGCCGCGGATCGGCGGGGCGATCGCCGCCATGGAGCCGCTGTTCCGGGCCGAGTGGCCGTCCTCGGCCGAGGTATGGCTGGCCGGCGGCGTGCCCGCCCCCGGGGGGCGGCTGCGCAACCCGGCCCTGGCCGCGACCTGGCGGCGCCTGCTCGACGAGGCCGAGGCGGCCACGCCGGACCGAGACGGCCAGGTCGAGGCCGTTCTGGCCGCCTTCTACGAGGGCTTCGTGGCCGAGGCGATCGCCGGCTGGCTGGCCTCGGCCGAGGTGATGGACGTGAGCGGCCGGCGCCACCGGGGGCTGCTGGGCGGCGACGACCTGGCCGGCTGGCGGGCCAGCGTGGAGGAGCCGGTGTCGGTCTCCTCCAACGGCTGGACCGTGTGCAAGACCGGCCCCTGGGGCCAGGGCCCGGTGCTGCTGCAGCAGCTGCGCCTGCTGGAGGGGTTCGACCTGGAGGGGATGGGCCTGGGGAGCGCCGCCTACGTCCATACGGTCACCGAGTGCGCCAAGCTCGCCTTCGCCGACCGGGAGGCCTGGTACGGCGACCCGGCCGCCGTCGACGTGCCCCTCGACGGGCTGCTCGACCCCGCCTACGCGGCAGCGCGCCGGGCCCTGGTCGGCGACGAGGCGTCGCTGGAGCTGCGCCCGGGGTCGCCGGCCGGGCGCAGCCCGCGCCTGCCCGCGGCCGTGGCCGGGCACGACGGCGACGACGAGCTCGCCGGATCCGGTGAGCCGACCTTCGGCGACACCTGCCACGTCGACGTGGCCGACCGCCACGGGAACCTGGTCGCGGCCACCCCGAGCGGCGGCTGGCTGCAGAGCTCGCCGGTCGTCCCCGGCCTCGGGTTCTGCCTGGGCACGCGGGCCCAGATGCTGTGGCTGGAGGAGGGGCTGGCCAGCTCCCTGCGACCCGGGGTTCGGCCGCGGACGACCCTCAGCCCGTCGCTGGCCCTGCGCGACGGCGAGCCGCGCCTGGCCTTCGGGACCCCGGGTGGGGACGCCCAGGACCAGTGGACCCTCCAGTTCTTCCTGGCCCACGCCCGCTTCGGCCTCGACCTCCAGGCGGCCATCGACACCCCCAGCTTCCAGAGCGACCACTTCCCGAGCTCGTTCTGGCCCCGCCGGGCCGCCCCGGGCAAGCTGGTCGTCGAGGCCGGCCACGACCCGGCCACGATCGAGGGCCTGCGCCGGCGGGGTCACCTGGTCGAGGTCGCCGGCCCCTGGTCGCTGGGCCGCACCTGCGCCGCCGGCCGCGACCCGGCCACCGGCTTCCTGGTCGCCGCCGCCAACCCCCGCGGCCGCCAGGCGTACGCCGTGGGCCGCTAGCCCTCCAGCACGAAGGTGAACGACCCCTGACGGGTGTCGCCGCGGTCGCGGACGTCGCCGAGGACCAGCTCCGGCTGGAAGATGCCGTCGCGGTCGTTGTCCGGCTCGCCGGGGAAGTAGAGCTGGGTGGTGAGGACGGGACCGTCGGGGGCCTGGACCTTGACATGGATGTGGCGGGTGCGGCCGCTGTAGAGGCCGGGCACGACCGTCTCCAGGCGCCAGCCGCCCTTGGCGTCGCTGAACTGGTGGCCGCGCAGGCGGTAGCCCTGGTTGTCGTACTCGCCGGCGTCGTCGGCCTGCCAGAAGTCGAGCAGGGCCCGCTGGACCGGGCGGCAGTCGGTGGTCAGCACGGTCCCGGTGACGACCAGGCGCTGGCCTCCCATCCCGGCCTCCAGCAACGAGGCCCGCTCGGGCGAGTCCGGGGTGAAGTAGGGGCCCTCGGTCTGGGAGGGGGTCGGGTCGTCGCCGTCGTCGCAGGCCGGGGTCGGGGCCAGGGTCCCGCCCCCGGCGGCGGCGGTGGTGGGCGGCGGGGCGGCCGTGGTCGGGCTGGCCGCCGGGCTGGTGGGGGCGGCGTCGTCGCAGGCCGCCAGGACCATCGGCAGCGGCAGGGCCAGGCCGAGCTGGAGCAGCCGGCGGCGGGTGAGGC
>DASUPQ010000311.1 GCA_036280995.1 Actinomycetota bacterium
GACCGGTTCGCCTCGATCAGCTTCGTGGCCGCCCTTCCGGACGCCACCCGGGCCCGGGTCCTGGCCGAGATCGAGGAGGTGGCGGCGGCCGAGCCGTCCCTGGCCGGGCCGGGGCCGGTCGCCGTGCCCTACCGCACCGACCTGTTCTGGACCGAGCGCCTCACGGGCCCGGCGGGACGACGCTGATGACGACGTTGCCGAGCTTGCGCCCCGTCTCCACGTACCGGTAGGCGTCGACGATCTCGTCCAGCGGGTAGCGCCGGTCGACCAGCGGCCGGAACGCCCCCGACTCGAGCAGCCCTCGGAGGTACCGGATCGTCTCCGGGTTCTGCCTGGGGATGGGGAACTTCACCCGCCGGCCGCGGAACGCCGGGGTGACCAGGGCCAGGAACGGGTTCTGGGACAGCGGGCCCAGGTCGGTCGAGAGGTAGCTCCCGCCCGGCCGCAGCAGCCGCCGGCAGCGGCCGAACGAGCTGTTGCCGACCGCGTCCAGGACCACGTCGTAGGCCTGGCCGTCCCTGGTGAAGTCCTCGGCCGTGTAGTCGATCACCCGGCCGGCGCCCAGGCGCCGGACCAGCTCCAGGTTGGCGCTGTCGCAGACCGCGGTCACGGTCGCCCCCAGGTGGGCCAGGAGCTGGACGGCGGCCGAGCCGATGGCGCCGGTGGCCCCGTTGACGAGGACGTCGTGGCCGCCCCCGATCCCGGCCGCCCGGATCAGCGAAAGGGCGTAGTGGGCGCCCTCGGTGCCGGGCGCGGCCTCCTCGTAGGTCAGCTCGGCCGGGATGGTGGCCAGCGAGCCGTTCGCGGGCATGGCCAGGTACTCGGCGTGGGCGCCGAACCGCTCGCTCCGCCACCCGAACACCCGGTCGCCGGGCGCGAAGGCGGTGACGGCGGCGCCGACGGCCTCGACCTGGCCGGCGAACTCGTTCCCGAGGATCGCCAGCCGGGGCCTGACCGGGCCGAGGAAGAGCCGGTAGAGGAAGGGCTTGGCCGCCCGCACGCCGCAGTCGGTCCGGTTCACGGTGGTCGCGTGGACCTTGACGAGCACCTCGTCGTCCCCGGCCGCCGGCTGGTCCACCTCCGCGATCCGGACCACCTCCGGCGGCCCGTACCTGGTGCGGACCGCTGCCCTCATGGGCGAACTATACGGTCGGCCGAGCCGGACCGGTGGTGCCAGCCGCGGGCGGTGCGGGTGAGCTCGCGAAAGCCGAGGCGGGCCAGCAGGGCCAGGAGGTCCTGCTCCTTGGGCCAGGCGTACTCGAGCAGGCGCTCGACCCTGGCCAGGCGCAGCCAGTCCGCGGCCTGGCCGACCAGCCAGGTGGCGACGCCGCGGCGGCGGTAGGCCTCGACCACGTGCAGGTTGCCGACATCCGCCCAGCCGCCCAGGTGGGCCAGGCGGCCGCCCTCGGCCAGGTTGGTCTCGACCTCGATGAAGCCGACCGCCTCCTCGCCGAGGCAGGCCGACAGGCGGGTGCCGCTCTCCCCCACCGACCGCCGCAGCCGGAGCCCCTCCAGCGGCGGCCGGGCCGGCTGGGGCAGCTCGTCGACCCTGGCCAGCAGGACGATCTCGACATGGCCGTCGTGGACGAACCCGGCCTGCTCGTAGAGCGCCCGCACGTGCGGCCACTGCTCGGGCACGCCGTACACGCCGGGCGCGGGGAGCGCCCCGTCGACGTGCCAGTGGCCCACGCCCCAGGAGCGCAGCTGCACCAGGCAGGCGTCCATGAGGGCGCCGGCCGCCTCCTCCGAGTCGCGCCAGTGCGCGGCCCGCGGCCAGAACAGCAGCCAGTTGATCTCGGCGGTGTCGCGGCAGGCCTTGCCCACCTCCCCGCCGCCGCCGTAGCGCAGCAGGTGGGCGGCGGCCACCACCCGGCCCCGCTGCTCGGCCACCAGCGTCATCCGCTCGGTGACCCAGGGATCCACGATGAACTCGCCGGGGTCGCGCTCCAGCTGGCTCAGGACGGTGTTGACCGACACCGACACGCCCGGCACGACGGCCTGGACGTGGGCGTTGACCAGGGCGGTGAGCTGCTCGCGGTCGGCGCGGCGGAACGGGCGTACCTGGACCTCGGACATGGCGGGCCTCCACGGCGACGGCGCCGTTGACGCGAAGGAGCTGGGAGGCCGCTACCGGTGCGGTACGCCTCCAACGGTATCAGGGCCGCGGTAGGTGCGCGGGTCGAGCAGGCAGAGGTCGGCCCGGCCGGCGGCCAGGACGGTGTTGACCTGGTCGGCGGTGATGAGGCCGCCCCCGACCATGGTCGCGACGCCGGCCGAGTTGCGGACCAGGTCGCTCCAGCCGACCAGGTGGAAGCGGCCGTAGTCGGGCCGGGTGGCGGCGGTGGTCTGGCCGGCGGTCACCTGGAGCAGCTCGCAGCCGTGCTCGGCGAGGGCCCTGGCCACGGCGACGGCCTCGTCGGGCTCCAGGCCGCCCCGGGCCCAGTCGGTGGCGGTCACGGCCGCCCACAGGGGCCGCTCGGTGGGCCAGGCGTCGCGGACGGCGTCGACCACCTGCAGGGGGAAGCGCAGGCGGCCCTCCAGCGACCCGCCGAAGCGGTCGTGACGCCGGTTGGCCAGCGGCGACAGGAACCCGCCGAGCAGGTAGCCGTGGGCCAGGTCGAGCAGGAGGACCTCGACGCCGGCGGCGGCGGCCCGCCCGGCCGCGGCCGCGAACGCGGCCGTGATCCGCTCCAGGTCGCCGGCGCCCATCGCCCTGGGCATCGGGCCGCCGGGGAGATAGGGGA
>DASUPQ010000312.1 GCA_036280995.1 Actinomycetota bacterium
GCTCGCCGCGGACGGCATGGCGGTCGCAGAGCCGCTGCACTGGCCCAAGGGTTCGACCTGGCTGCTCCGGCGCACCCAGCGACAGGTCCATGCCCGCTACTTGGGTCCGCTGGCGCTGGACCCGGTCACCACTGCCTGAACTCCTGGCGAACGTATCCCAACCGGGTGATGCGCGGCCTCCCCCAGCCAACCACACTCACCAAAGTCCGTCGACAAACGAAAGGGGCAACCATGGCCGTCGGACCAGTCCAGCTCATCGTCCTAGGCTTCAACCACTCGGGGTGATGCCACCACGCGCATGCTGGGGTGTGCTGCTGGCTGGACGGCACGGTGGCGTGCTGTGAGCGCGCCCGGGACGTGGTTGGCCTTTGAAGGCGTGACGAGGTCGGAGCGGATCGACCGGCGAACCGTGTCTGGCTTGGCGAGGGCGGCGCCCAGGAGGGAGGAGGGACGGCGAGACTGACGGCACGACGACCAACCTGGGGGTTGAGCGGCTGTTTGCGGCCGAGAACCCCAGGGACCAGCTCCTGTTCCAGGCCTATTACCCGCCCGTCGAAGCGACGCCGGGTTGAGAAAGGTGGTCCTGCATGGATCCCGACACCCCGATCGTTCTGGCCGCGGCCAAGTACCCGAACCGCGACCTTGCTGTCGAGGACTTCAACCGGGTATGGAGTGCCCGCAAGCAGGGGGAATTCGGCCACACAGCGGTGGCCGTTCTGACCAAGGACGCCAACGGCAAACTCCAGACCGAGCGCCATGACAGCACCGCCAAGCACATGGGGTGGGCCGGCGCGGGGCTGGCCGTGCTCGCGCCTGGAGTCGGCGTCGCCGCCGCCGCCGGGGCCGGCGCCATCGCCGGGCACTTCTGGCACAACATCCCCAAAGACAAGGTCCGCGAGGCCGCGACCCTGCTCGAATCCGGTGAGTCCGGGCTGATCATCGTCGCCGTCAACAAGCAGGGCACCTACATCAGGTCGTTGCTCCAGAACGCCGAGAAGACCTCGGTCATGGAAACCGACGCCGGAAACCTGCAGGCCGAGATGGACAAGGAACTGGCCGAAGCCGAGGCCAGCAAGGCCCAGAGCTGAGCGTCGCTTCCATCGCCGTGTCAGCGCGCGCGCATGGCAAGCGCGCGCTGACACGAGCTGGCACGTCAGGAGATGGCGTGGTCTGGGCGCTCAACGGTCGTCGCTGCGGAGCCAGCCGACAAGGGGCAGCGCCTGCGCGACGTCAGCCAACGCGGAGGGGTGGAACAGGCACGGTTCCCGGCGATCATGAAAGATGGGGTAGCTGAGCTGGAAGACTGCTGCTCAATCAGAACGGTAGGTTGTTGGCAGCTGGCTCGCTCTCGCCGTGCTAATGGGGCTCCTCATCGGCGCGGTAGTTCTGGCGCTACGGGTCATCGTCCAACCGGGCAACGCTGGTCGGGCGGAACACTGTGAGAACGGCCGCCAGCAAGGTCAACGTAGATGGCTAAGGATTGGGGTCGAGATGGCTGGGATCCGAGACGCCGACGCTTGGATCAGACGATCCAGCGCCGTCGTGGCGGTCCTCATCTTTGCCGCGGTGATCGGGATTCCCTACGTGTGCGAGCGGGCCTACCGTCGCTGGTGGAAAGAGAACCATCCACTTGCCGGGCATCGGGCCCGCCTTGAGCGCACGAGGACCGGCTACGAGGACAGGCGGGCCGACGTGACCAAGGTGGCTCAGGTCATCAGCGATGTCCTCGTCGAGGTCCATGGGGCGAGGTCGGGAAGCACGCGTTAGGGCCACTAGGGGCACCACCATCCAACCCCTTCTCTTGGCGGACGGGTGGGCGGCCGCGCGAGACGTCGACGTCCCGAACACCGTTTCGCTGGGACCCAGTGCTTCGGCAGAGTGCCGGCGTGAGGCCATATTCCCGGTGGCCAACGGTTCGTTGGCAAGGGCGGCAAGCCCGCGGCAGCCTTGGAGTGGGAGACTTCGAATTCGGCTAAGCCACCCGAGCTGACGCGTAGCGATGACGAGTGAGCCACGCTGCAGCGCTGGCGCGACGGCCCACCTCGGGGCAGGCGCTGGCCTTGCTCACACTGGTGGTGTTGGCGGGTAGCGGGCCGGGGTAATTACCCGATCCGGGTGATGCGCGCCCCACCGATCGGCTGCCACCCTGACATCTAATGAATCTTCTCTGGGGTGTTGTCATCGTGGCGGTGACGGTGGCGGTGGCCGTGGCGGCCATGTTGCTGGTCCGCCGCCGCGCCCCGGAGGGCAGCTTCTTCAATGACGGTGACCGCGCCTCTGGGGTGTTCGGGGTGCTCGCTACTGGGTTCTCCCTCCTGCTCGGGCTCATCGTGGTCTACATGCTGTTCTTCGCCGACAGCGGGGAGCGGGCGGTCGTCCAGGGCCTGCTGATGGGCTCGGTCGTGGCCGTCATGGTCGCGACCCTGCTGCTGATCAGGACCCTGGACGCGCCC
>DASUPQ010000313.1 GCA_036280995.1 Actinomycetota bacterium
CACCGGCGGCCTGGTCGAGCTGTACGAGGGCTGGCACGTGGTCGCCACCGAGGAGCTGCCCCGCCGCTGGACCCCCGAGGAGCTGGCCGGCGCCGCCCCCCGGCTGTTCGGCGACCGCCCCACCCGGGCGCCGTGGCGGCCGTCCAGCCTGCGCCGGATCATCGACGATGCGCGGAGTCGGCCTCCGGCCGACGATCGGTAGACGCCGACCGGCAGAATCGCCGCTCGGCTAGCGGGCGGCGCTGTTCGCATGCCCCGATCCTCGGCCATCCGGCCCGGCGCCACATCAGCAGATGCAGGAGGGCGAGCCCCCCGGCATCATCACCGGGAGCCAGCCCAGATCCACCCGCGGAGGAGCTCATGGACGACAAGCAGGTCCTCGACCGCATCGGCGCCCTGGTCGAGGAGGAGCACGCCCTCGAACGCCAGGCCACCGGCGAAGGCCTCGACGAGCACGAGCAGGACCGCCTCCACGAGGTCGAGGTCCAGCTCGACCAGTGCTGGGACCTCCTCCGCCAGCGCCGCGCCCGCCGCAACGCCGGCCAGGACCCCGACACCGCCCAGGTCCGCCCCGAAGGCACGGTCGAGGGTTACCTGCAGTAGGCACGAGCCCCGGTCACCGCGCCTGACGGCGCGCCGGCAGACGCTCGACGATCCGCACCGTCTCGGGGAGCGTGTCCCGGTCGAGCGCGAAGGCCACCGCGTCCCGCGCGAGCCGCCGGGCCTCCTCCAGGTCCCCGTGCCAGGTACGCGCATGGGGCCCGAACGACGCCGGGCCCCAGCGCCAGGTTGGCGCATGGGGCCCGAACGTCGGCGGCTCGTGCCGGTGTCAGGCGGCCTGGGTGGGGACCTCCGCGGCCTCGGGACCCTCGGGGGCGAGGGCGTGGATGAGGACCTGGTCGATCTCGCTGGCCAGGTGGAAGGTCATCTCGGCCCGGACCGACTCGGGGACGTCCTCGAGGTCGGCGCCGTTGCGCTCGGGGAGGATGACCTCCTTGAGCCCGGCGCGGTGGGCGGCCAGAACCTTCTGCTTGACCCCGCCGATGGGCAGGACCCGGCCCTGGAGGGTGACCTCGCCGGTCATGCCGACCTCGGACCGCACCGGGCGGCCGGTGAGGAGGCTGGCCAGGGCGGTGGTCATCGTCACGCCGGCCGAAGGGCCGTCCTTGGGGACGGCGCCCGCGGGCACGTGGACGTGGTAGCGGCGGCCGGCCACGTCGCCGTCGATGCCGAGCTCGCCGGCGTGGGCGCGGACGTAGGAGAGGGCGATCGAGGCCGACTCCTTCATCACGTCGCCGAGCTGGCCGGTCAGGGTCAGCCCCGGCTCGCCGTCCATCACGCTGGCCTCGATGAACAGCACGTCGCCGCCGGTGCCGGTCACGGCCAGGCCGGTCGCGACCCCGGGCACGGCGGTCCGCTCGGCCGCCTCGAAGAAGAACTTCTGACGACCCAGGTAGCCGCGCACGTCGCCCTCGTCGACGACCAGCGGGGTGGCCACCTCGCCGGAGGCGATCCTGGTCGCCGCCTTGCGCAGCAGCTTGCCGATCTCGCGCTCCAGGTTGCGGACCCCGGCCTCGCGCGTGTAGTCGCCGACCACGGTGCGCAGGGCGGCCTCGGTGACGATCACCTCGTCGGCCCGCAGGCCGGTCTGGTCGAGCTGGCGGGCCAGCAGGTGGTCACGGGCGATGGCCAACTTCTCGTCCTCGGTGTAGCCGTCCAGGCGCACGACCTCCATGCGGTCCAGCAGCGGCCCCGGGATCGTCTCGACCACGTTGGCGGTGGCGATGAACAGCACATCCGACAGGTCGAGTTCGACCTCGAGGTAGTGGTCCCGGAAGGAGTGGTTCTGGGCCGGGTCGAGGACCTCGAGCAGGGCCGAGGAGGGGTCGCCGCGCCAGTCGGCACCGACCTTGTCCACCTCGTCGAGCAGGAACACCGGGTTCATGGTCCCGGCCTCCTTGATGGCCCTGGCGATGCGGCCCGGCTGGGCGCCAACGTAGGTCCGCCGGTGGCCGCGGATCTCGGCCTCGTCGCGGACGCCGCCGAGAGCGACGCGGACGAACCTGCGGCCCATGGCCCGGGCCACCGACTCGCCGAGGGAGGTCTTGCCGACCCCCGGCGGGCCGACCAGCGCGATGATGGCGCCGGCGCCGCGGCCGCCCTGGTCGGCCAGGCCCCGCTCACGGCGGAGCTTGCGCACGGCCAGGTACTCGAGGATGCGGTCCTTCACGTCCTCCAGGCCGGTGTGGTCGTCGTCCAGGACCCGGCGGGCCTCGCCGATGTCGAGGGCGTCGGTGGAGGTCTCGCCCCAGGGCAGCTCGGTGATGGTGTCGAGCCAGGTCCGGATCCAGCCGTGCTCGGGGCTCTGCTCGCTGGTCCGCTCCAGCCGGCCGATCTCCCTCTCCACCGCGGCCTTCACGGCCTCGGGAAGCTTGCCGGATTCGACCTTCTGGCGGTAGGCGTCGATGGCGCTCTCGCCGTCCTCGCCCTCGCCGAGCTCCTTGCGGATGGCGGCCAGCTGCTGGCGCAGGATGAACTCGCGCTGCGACTTCTCCATGCCCTCGCTGACGTCCTTGCGGATCCGGTCCTTGAGCTCGACCTCGCCCAGGGTGTCGCGGGCCCAGGCCAGCACCTTCTCCAGGCGCTGCTCGACGTCGACCGCCTCGAGGACCTCGACCTTCTGCTCGAACGACAGGTCGGGGGAGTAGACGGCGGTGTCGGCGATCTGGCCGGGGTCGGTCATGCCCCGCAGCAGCTCGGCGATCTGGGCGGCGCCGCGCGCCTCGAGGATGTTCTCGACAACGGCCCGGTACTCGCGGGCAAGCTGCATGGCCCGCTCGGTGGCCGGAGCGTCCTCGATGGGCTCGACCTCGACCCAGGTGGCGGGCCCGGTGCCGGCCACGCCGGCGCCGATACGGGCCCGGTGCAGGCCGCGCACGACCACCGCGAGCTGGCCGTTGGGCAGCTCGCCGGCGTTCTCGATCTTGGCCACGGTGCCGACGGTGGCGTAGCGGCCGTCGACCTTGGGGACCAGCAGCAGGTGGCCGCCGGTGTCGCCGGCGGCGCTGGAGGCCGAGCGGGACTCGGGCGTCTCCAGGGTGGCGGTCACGACCATGCCGGGCAGCACGACCCCGCTGGTCAGGGGCAGGAGCGGCAGGGTCTCCGTCGAGAGCTCAGGCATTCATTCTCCAGGTCAAAGGGGTGCGACACCTTGATCAACAGCCGGCGCCGACCCCACATTCCTAGAGCACGAAAACCGTTGAGGTGTTCAGGTGACGTTGACCGTCCCGGTCATCGACCCGTGGAACTTGCAGCGGAACTCGTACTCGCCGGCCGCGGGCGCGGTGAAGGTCGCGGTGGCGTCCTCGCCGCCGGCGACGACCTCGTCGACCGAGGCCTCGTCGAAGGTGAAGCTGTGCTGGGCCGTGTCCTCGTTGGTCACCTCGACGCTGACCTGGGCCCCGGCCGTCATGTCCAGGCTGGTCTTGTCCCAGGCGAAGCCGGAGGCGACGAGCTGGAGCTCGTTCTCGCCGCCCCCGCCGGCGGCGGCGGTGGTGGTGGGCTCGCCGGTGGTCTCGGGGGCGGCGGTGGTCGCGCTCGCGCTCCCGCCGTCGTCGTCGCCGCCGCAGCCGGCGGCGGTCAGGGCCAGCACCCCGACCAGCACCCCGAGGACCAACCCGCCACGTGCTCGCATCCGGACCTCCTGGAATCGAAGTGGCCGCGAACGCGGCCGTCAGCAGCCTAACCCTGGCCGGCTGCCGACGATTCCCCGCCAAGGCCCTCGGCGATCTTGTAGAGCCGTTCCTGGTCGATGGTGCCGACCAGGCACCAGACGACCCCGTCGGCCTGCCACCAGTAGCTGATGTGCCGGCCCCAGCGGTAGGCGGCCAGCTCGCCGCCCTCGGCCCCCTTGGCCATCCGGGGCAGGTCGCCCCGCCAGCGCATCAGCGTGACCCGCCCGCCCTCGGCGTCGCGGTACTCGGCCACCGCGGCCACATGCCCTGCCAGGTCGCGTTCCTCCCAACCGGCCTTGCGCAGTCCGTAGGTGGTCAGGTCGGGGGTGCGCGAGGCCGGCCCGAGGACGGCGAACAGCCGGTCGGCCTCGGCCTGGCTGGGGGCGCCCAGCCCGTCCTCGCCCCGGTGGTGGTACGAGCTCCAGGCCGCCGACAGCGGGCTGCCCGGGTCGGGTGCCGGCACCACCAGCAGGGCCGCGGCGACCACCGCGGCCGCCCCGACCAGGGCCGCGGCCAGGGCGACCCAGTGCCGGCGCCGGGCCGGCCGGCGTGGGGAAGGCGCCGGCCGGCCGGCCGGCTCGGGCACCGGAGCGCTCGGGGACGCCTCGGCCCGCACGGCCGCCAGGACCGCGGTCCGCGTGGCCTCTGGGACCGGGACCGCCGAGGTCCGCAGCAGCGCCGTCAGCTGGCGGTCCATCAGCACCCGGGAGGCGCAGTCGTCGCAGCCGGCGAGGTGGTCGCGGGCGCGCTGGCGCTCGCCCGGTTCCAGCTCGCCCAGGCTGAAGGCGGTCAGCTGGAGCTTGAACTCCTCACAGGTCATCTGCCTGCACCCTTCCAAGCTCTGGCAGCAGCATCGCCTCGAGGCGGCGCCGGGCCCGGTGCAGCCGGGACAGGATGGTGCCGCGGGGCACGCCCATCACGGTGGCCGCCTCGGCACAGGTCAGCCCGTTGATGTCGACCAGCATCACGGCCACGCGGAAGTCCTCGGGGAGCTGCCCGATCGCCCGCCGGACCGCCTCCCGGTCCAGCTCCCGGACGGTCTGCTCCTCCGGGCCGGGCTCGGGGCTGGGCAGCTCGAGCGCGGGGTCGGCCTCGTCCTCGTCCAGCCAGACCAGCGGCATCCGCCGGCCGCGCCGGTACTGGGTGCAGAACAGGTTGTACTGGATGCGCAGCAGCCAGGCCCGGGCGTTGCTGCCCGGCTCGAAGGTGCCGAAGGACCGCAGGGCCCGCAGGTAGGTCTCCTGGGTCAGGTCCTGGGCGGTGGCCTGGTCGCCGGCCAGCCGCAGGGCGGCGTCGTACAGCGCGTTCATGTGCGGAACGGTCGCCGCCTCGAAGCCGTCCAGGTCCACGGGAGACCTCACTCACAAATCGCCGGGGCGGTGCCGCCTCCTTGACCAGGTGAACCCGCCCCGATGCCCGCTGATTCCCCTAGCCGGTGGCCGCCGAGGGCCGCTCGCCGGCCGGCATGCGGCGCCGGCGTCGCCGGCGGGCGGCCGAGCGGGAACGGCGGCGGGCCGGCTCCTCCCCGGCGGCCGGCTCGGCCTTCTCGGCCTTGCCGGGCGCGGCCGCGGCCCGGGCGGCGGCCGCCTCCTCCACCGTCGGCAGGTCGAACAGCTCGCTCAGCAGCGGGCTGGTCGAGTAGATCTCGTGCACGGGCTCGTCGGTCAGCTCGAGACGGCGCCGGATCAGGTCGGCGGTGTCCATCTCGTTCCAGGCCACGAAGGTGACCGCGACCCCGGCGGCCCCGGCCCGGCCGGTCCGGCCGATCCGGTGCACGTAGGCCCGGTCGTCCTCGGGGGTGTCGTAGTTGATGACGTGGGACAGGCCGGCGATGTCGAGGCCGCGGGAGGCCACGTCGGTGCAGACGAGCACGTCCAGCTTGCCCTTGCGGAAGGAGCGCATGACCTTCTCGCGGGTCACCTGGGGCATGTCGCCGTGCAGGGCGCCGGCCTTGTAGCCCTCCTCGACCAGGCCCTTGATGGTGCGGTCGACGCCGCGCTTGGTGCGCCGGAACACGGCCACCCGGTCCCGGTCGGGGGCGTCAAGGATGCGGCACAGCACCTGGAAGCGGTTGAGGGGATGCACCTGGAAGAACAGCTGCCGGGTGGCGGGCACGGTCGCCTGCTCGCCCTCGGGCTCGGCGTGGATGAAGGTCGGGCGCTTGGCGTAGCGCCGGGCCAGCGCGACCACCGCCTTGGGCATGGTGGCCGAGAACAGCATCGTCTGGCGGTGCTCCGGGGTGGCGGCGATGATCGTCTCCACGTCGGGCAGGAAGCCGAGATCGAGCATCTCGTCGGCCTCGTCGACGACCAGGATGCGAAGCTTGTCGAGCTTGAGGTGGCCCTGGCGCAGGTGGTCGAGGACCCGGCCGGGCGTGCCCACCACGACCTGGGCGCCCTCGTTCAGGGCGACGATCTGCGGGCCGAGGGGGCGGCCGCCGACGATCGCGACCGCGCGCACGCCGGCGTCACGGCCGGCGGTGTCGACGTCGCCAGCCACCTGGAGGCACAGCTCACGGGTGGGGACGAGGACCAGGGCCTGCACCTCGGGCAGCTCGGGCTCGACCTCTTGCACGATCGGGATGCCGAAGGCGAGGGTCTTGCCGGTGCCGGTGCGGGCCTGGCCGATGAGGTCGACCCCGGCCAGCGCGAGCGGCAGGCAGAGGGTCTGGATGGGGAAGGGATGCTCGATCCCGACACGGGCCAGCGAGGTCAACGTGGTCGGGAGGGCGCCGAGGTCGGCGAAGCTGTGCTCGGTGGGTGGGGGGGCGACGGTTCCGGACGTCGGACTCAAACAACCTCCTGGTTGCGGGCTCTTCTTGCGACAGGTCAACCATACATGGTAGCGGGTCGGCCAGCCGGCTTCAGCGGTAGCGGGGGACCCCCGGGTCGACCTGCTCGCTCCAGGCGTCGATCCCGCCGGCCAGGCTGCGGACCCGGGTCCAGCCGCTGGCCTTCATCCACACCGCCGCCTGGGCGCTGCGGGCGCCGACGTGGCAGTACACCACCACGTCGCGGTCCCTGGGGATCTCGGCCGGGGCCCGGTCGACGAACCGGTCGAGGCCGATGTGCAGCGACGGCTGGATGGCGGCGACCGCCCGCTCCGGCTCGGTCCGCACGTCGACCAGCAGCGGCGGGTCGTCGCCGGCCATGGCCTGGGCGAGCGCCGGCGCGTCGACCTCCTCCAGCAGCGGATGGCTCTGTCGCACCCTTGCCGTTCCTTCCTCGGTGGTCGGGGCACATCATGCTACCGCCTGTTGTACGCTTCGCCCCGATCGAGCGCTCAGGAGGTGCCCCCGCGATGGCCAGCAGCCCGGCCGAGGTCTTCGAGGCGTTCCGCCAGGCCCACGCCACGGCCGACGCGGACGCCGCGGCGGCGCTGTACGCCCCCGACGCCGTCTACTACGAGCCCGACAACGTGCCCCACCGCGGCCGGGACGAGATCCGCACCTACCTGGCCTCGGTGTACGCGGTCAGGGGCCCGGTCGAGCTGAGCATCAAGCGCCAGGTCGGCGCCGACCAGACCGTCCTCGCCGAGTGGACCAGCGCCTACACCGAAGGCGGCCGCCGCTCCACCGGCGTCCCCGGTGTCTCGGTGGTCGAGATCGGCCGCGACGGCATCGTCTACCACCGCGACTTCGGCTAGCCCGGCACGCAAGACGGTGGGGGACGCGGGTCGTTCCTGAGCCGCACCTTCGTGACCCCGGCGGCGCGGAACCACCGGCCGGCCACCGGCCCTACAGCGAGCTGAACCCGACCCGCTTGTCGGGGTGCTCCTCGCCGACCTCGACGTAGGCCAGCTTCTCGGTGGGCACGCCGACGCGGCGGCCCCTGGTGTCGGAAAGCCACAGCACCTTGGACTTGCCGGCCACCGCCTCCTCGACCAGGCTGGCGACGTCGTCGGGCGACTGGTCGGTCTCGACGACCAGCTCCTTGGGGCTGTAGGTGACCCCGAGCTTGACCTCCATATGCTTCTCGTCCTCCTGGTCGCCTGGTCGGCCGGTGATGTGCGGGAGGCCGAGCGTAGCACCAGGACGCTCAAGCCCGGCCTGGGGCGTAGCGAATCCCGAACGCAGGCAGGCAACGCCCCACAGCGAGGAAGCGAGGCCCATCCGTGCCGCTCACCGGCCCCACCCCGGCCCTGCTCGGCGCCGCCGCCATGTCCGGCCCGAGCCCTCGGCCGTCCTGGCCGCCGCGGCCCAGAACTGACTTCGTCCGGCGGGGTGTTGTCGCACCCCGTTGGTAGCGTCCCGGCCAACTCGGACCCCCAGCAGAGAGGGCTGGTCGCGGTGGGTTGGGAGGCGGTGGTGATCGGCCTGCTGGCCGGGGCCGTGGCCGGGCTGGCGTTCGGGCGCTGGGGGCGCGGGGGCGACGGCGGCGGGGTCGGGGGGCGGGAGCTGGACCGGCGGCTGGCCGGGATCTCCGACAGCCTCGACCGGCGGCTGGTCGACCTGGACCGGCGGCTCTACCTGGGGCTGGACAGCGTGCAGGACGCCCAGGCGCGGGCGGCCGACACCGCCGCCCAGGTGCGCGAGCGGGTGGCGGTGGTCGCCGGAGTGGCCGAGCAGGTCCTTGAGCAGGCCCGCGGGCTGAGCCGGCTGGAGGACCTTCTGCGCCCGCCCCAGGCCAGGGGCGCCCTCGGGGAGCTGCTGCTGGAGCAGCTCCTGGCCCAGGGGCTGCCCCACAGCGCCTACCGGACCCAGCACGTGTTCCGCTCGGGGGCCCGGGTGGACGCGGTCCTGGTGGTCGGCGAGGCCATGGTCCCGGTCGACTCCAAGTTCCCGCTGGAGGCCTTCGCCCGCATGAGCACGGCCGGCGACGGCGACGCGGCCAGGGCGCTGCACCGGCGGGCGTTCGTGCGCGACGCCCGCCGGCACGTCGACGCCATCGCCGACAAGTACATCTGCCCTGACGAGGGCACCTACGACTTCGCGCTCTGCTACCTGCCGTCGGAGGCGGTGTTCTACGAGTTCCTGCGCGAGGAGCCGCCGGGGGACTCCTGCTGGCGGTACGCGGTCGAGCGGCGGGTGTTCCCGGCCTCGCCGACCACCCTGTACGCCTACCTGGTGTCGATCGGGGTCGGGCTCAAGGGGCTGCGGGTCGAGGAGAACGCCCGCCGGGTGCTGGACGCGCTGGCCGCCCTCCGCGGCGACCTGGACGGGTTCCGCACCCACTTCGAGCTGGTCGGCCGCCACCTCGGCCGGGCCCGGGACCGCTGGCAGGACGCCGCCCACCGTCTCGACCGCTTCGACGGCCGCCTCGCCGAGGCGGCCGGCCGCGCCACCGACCTCGACCGCGGGCTTCCGGAGCCCGAGGGGGAGACCGGCCTCACGGGAACCGGCTGAACCAGACCAGGGACATGGCGGCGCCGGCCACCAGGAACAGCAGGCCGGTGGCGGCGAAGATGACCGTGATCTCCTGCTTCTCCTTGACGAAGCCGATCTTGGAGCCGAGCTCGCGGTAGACGCCCTTGAGGTCCTCGTTGGTGGGGGCGGCGAAGAAGCGGGCCCCGGTGGTCTCGGCGATCCGCTGCAGGGTGAGCTTGTCCGGCGGGACCGGGATGCGGCGCAGGTTGCCGGTCTCGTCGGGCACGTCGACCATCCCGCGCTCGGTCCCGAGGGCGATCGTGAACACCGGCACCCCGAGTTCCTTGGCGTCGTCGGCGGCCTCCATCGGCTGGGTCCGGCCCTGGGTGTTGGCCCCGTCCGACAGCAGCAGCACGACCAGCGGGGCCTCGTTGGCGCCGCCCTGCTGGGCCGGCGGGGCCGGCCGGGCCGCGCTGCCGGTCGAGGCCGGGGTCGGGGGCCGCTTGACGTCGAGGGCCCGCTCGATCCCGTCCCCCATGGCCGTCGCCCCCTCGGCGTGCAGCGACCCGATCGCCTCGTAGACCGCGGCCCGGTCGGTGGTCGGCCGGGTCAGGGTCTGGGCGGTGGAGGCGAACGACACGATCCCGACCCGGAACTTCTCCGGGAGCTGCTCGATGAAGCCGGCCGCAGCCCGCTGGGACGACACCAGCCGGGTCGGCTGGACGTCGGTGGCGTTCATCGACCCCGACACGTCCATCACCAGGACGATGGTCGCCTGCTCCTTGGGCACCAGGGTCAGCGCCTGGGGCCGGGCCATGCTGACGACCAGGGCGGCGAGGGCGAGCAGGTAGAGCGCCGGGGGGAGGTGGCGGCGCCATCCCGGCTTGGCGCTGACCACGTTGGCCAGCAGGTCGAGGTTGGTGAAGCGGACGGTGTAGCGGGAGCGGCGTCGCTGGGCGAGCAGGTAGGCGGCGAGCGCGGCCGGGACGAGCAGCAGCATCCAGAGCAGGCCCGGCCACTCCGCGCTCACCGGACGCCGCCCCGTTTCACCTCGGTGGCCTCCCGGGGCCGGGCGGGCTCCCGGGTCCCGGCGACCACCTGGGGCCGGCCGGGCCTCCGGGGCCGGCCGGGCCTCCGGGGCCGGGTGGGCCTCCGCCGGGGAAGGGGGACCAGGGGCGCGGCGGCGGGGCGCCGCCCCCGACGGGCGCTCCCACGGCCTGCGGCGGGTGGGCGACGACGTCGGCCGAGCCGCCGCCGTGGGCGGCCTCCGGCCCCCACTGGACCGGGGCCGGGCCGCGGGCGCTGCCCGGGCCGGTGACGCGGTGGCGCAGGAACCCGGCGAAGCTGCGCAGCCAGTCCCCGGCCGTCCAGAGCACGACGTGGTCGGCGCCGGACGACTGCAGCAGGCCGGCCAGGTCGGCCCGCTCGTTCGCGGCGGCGGCCGCGAACCGCTCCCGCAGCCGGCGCCGGCTGGTGTCGACCCGGAGCTGGCGGCCCGTCTCGGGGTCGACCAGCCACAGCTCGCCCACGTCGGGCAGCTCCTGCTCACGCGGGTCGCGGATCTCGACCGCGACCACGTCGTGCCGGCCGGCCAGCTCGATCAGCTCCCGGCGCCAGTCGCGGGGGCCGCGGAAGTCGCTGACCACGAAGATCAGGGACCGGCTGGTGGCCAGCCGCCCGGTCCGGGCCAGGGCCTCGCCCAGCGAGGTGGCCCCGCCACCCTCGGCCTGCGGCTCGCGGCGGACCGTGGCCAGCATCCCCAGCAGCCCGGCCCGGCCCTGGCGCGACGGGATCGTCACCGGCCGGCTGTCGCCGAAGGTGATCAGCCCCAGCCGGTTGCCGTGCCGGGTCCCGACGTGGCCGACGGCCAGGGCGACCCCCTCGGCCACATCGGCCTTGCGCCGGTCGGCCGTGCCGAAGGTCATCGACGGCGAGGTGTCCAGGACCAGCCAGCTGACCAGGGCCCGCTCGGCGATCTGGTCACGCACGTGGATGTCGCCGGTCCGGGCGGTGACGTTCCAGTCGATGCGGCGGACGTCGTCGCCCGGCTGGTACAGCCGGATCTGGGCCAGCTCGGTCCCGATGCCGATCGTGCTCGAGCGGTGATCTCCGGTCAGCATGGCCTCGATCCGGCGGCGCACGACCACGTCGAGGGCGCGCAGCAGCGCCTCCGGGGTCGGTCCGGGACCTGGCCGGTCGGGGGTGCGTTCGATGCCGAGGGGATCGTTCATGCTGGTTGTTCTCTGGCGAGGTCGATGCGGGGTGGGGGGATGGCGGCCAGGACCGCGGTCAACAAGCTGTCCGCGCTGACCTGCTCGGCCAATGCCTGATAGGTCAACACCAGCCGATGGCGCAGGACATCGCGGGCCAGTTCCTGGACATCTTGGGGCAGGCAGTAGCTGCGGCCCCGGAGCACGGCCAAGGCCCGGGCGGCCGCGACCAGGTTGATCGAGCCCCGTGGGCTCGCCCCATAGGCGATATAGCCGCCAAGATCGGCCAGGTTGTAGGTCGCTGGCTGGCGGGTCGCGTCACACAACGCCACCGCGTACTCGGCGACCAGCCGATCCACATACACGGTGGCCGTGTGGGCCTGGAGGGCCTGGAGCTGGTCCAGGCTGAGCATGCGGGTGATGGCTGGGGGGTCGGTCAGGCTGCGGGCGACGATGGTCATCTCTTCGGAGAAGTTGGGGTAGTCGACCAGCACCTTCATCAGGAACCGGTCGACCTGGGCCTCGGGCAACGGGTAGGTGCCGTCGGACTCGATCGGGTTCTGGGTGGCCAGGACCAGGAACGGGGCCGGCACCCCATAGGATTGCTTGCCGATGGTCACCTGGTGTTCCTGC
>DASUPQ010000314.1 GCA_036280995.1 Actinomycetota bacterium
GGCCGCGCCCCGGCGATCTGGTGTTCTTCCACACCCGCCGCATGCCAGCTGGCCGCGCCGGCCACGTCGGGGTCTACCTGGGTGACCGGCGGATGGTTGAGGCCCCCGCCCCAGGTGCGCGGGTCCGGATCGGGTCGACCAACCGGCCCGGCTACCTGGGCGCCACCCGACCCGGCGCAAGGGGCGGGTCATGATCGGCCTGGCTGCCTGGGTGCTGAGTCTGCCGTTGCGGCTCGCCTGGCAGCTGGGGCTGCGCCGCACCCTGATCGGGGTCTGCCTGCTGGTGTTGGCGGTCACCGGCTACGGCGTCGCCGAGGACCTGGGGCTGGTTGGCAACCCACCCGCCCAGGCTCGAGCGCGGCCAGGCGGCCAGGCGCCGCCCAGCCGCGCCGCCATCGACGACATCCCCCCGGGCTACCGTCGGCTGTATCTACTGGCGGCCCGCCGCTGTGCGGGGTTGTCGTGGGCGGTGCTGGCCGCCATCGGCAAAGTCGAGAGCGACCATGGCCGCGCCCGGCTGCCTGGAGTGCGGTCGGGCTGGAACGCTGCGGGGGCGGCCGGGCCGATGCAGTTCGGCATCGGGGTCGGGCGGGCCGGCAACGCCTGGGCCCGCTACGGCGGCGACTTGGACCACGACGGACGAGTCAGCGTCTATGACCCGGGCGACGCGATCCCGGCCGCCGCCCGCTACCTGTGCGACCACGGCGCCCCCCACCGCCTGGACGCCGCCCTCTACGCGTACAACCACTCCTGGGCGTATGTGACCCGGGTGAAGCGGCTCGCCCGCGGCTATGTCGCCGGTGGGGGTGGACGGCGATGAGCACGCCCCTGCGGCCACCTCGGCCCTGCCCATTGTGCGGCAACCCGGTCTCGACCAGCGCCCTGGTTGAGACCCACCTGGAACCGACCAATCGCTACCCCAAGGCGGATGTAGTGGTGTGGCTGTGTGTGGCCTGCGCGGTCGAGGTCACCGACAACGCCGACGACGCCAAGGGTGCTGGTGGCCGACGATGAGCGGCCACCAGCCTCCCGTCGGCCACGGCGCCGTCGCCGAAAGCGTCCCCGGCAGTCCCGGTGGGGTTGGGGCATGTCCGTCGCCGCCCAAGCCCAATGTGACCGTGTGCGGCCGGGTGGAGGCCAGTCTCCATACCGGCCGCCATCAGCCCTCGGCCACGGCGGCCAGCCGCGGTACCGGCATCCGGAGCTCGCCGCAAACCCGACCACCCGAACCACGACAGGCGCTGCCCGCCGCCGCGGCCCGCCTGCATCCAGCACCGAGTCGCTGGCAGGGGAGGGATGCCACCAAGCCCCGCGACCACGAACCCCAATCGCATCGTCTTGTAAAGGAGCCGATCGTGCGCAATCCAACGCTGTGGCAGATCGACATGGGCGACGGCAGCTGGGCCGTGTCGTGTCGAACCTGCCGGCTGTCCTACCGCGGCCCCAAGGCCGGAGCGGACCTGCTGTTCGACACCCACCAGTGCGAGCCGGTCATCCTGCTGCCAGAGCAGACCCGATGACCGGCCGCCAGCGGACTTGCGACCCGTCAGGTGCGGTCCCGCTCGGCCCTGCCAACAACAACGTCGACTTCTTCACCCACGCCGCCTGCGCCCAACCTGGCGTGGACCCGTCAATCTTCACCAGCGAGGAAGACGACCAGCAGGCGGTGACGGCCGCCCGGGCGGTGTGCTGGAGCTGTCCGGTTCGGTTGCCGTGCCGCCGCTACGCCTATGACGCCAACCCCTATGGCGTGTACGCCGGCGAGACCCAGACCGAGCGGGCCGCCAACCTCAAGGTTCATACCCACCTCGCCGCGCACGAGCACCGTCACCACGGGGAGGTGGTGGCGTGAGTTCGCCCACCGCCTGCCTGCTGTGCTGTGGCCCCCTCGGCCCAGACGACCCACACTGGCTGGCATTCGCCCAAGCTGGGTTGTCGGCCCAGGTCGACGGCTGCAGCGGCGGCCGCGCCCCCAGCCACGGCACCGCCGACGTGGCAGCCAACCAGCCAAGGGCGCCGGTATGAGCCGCGGGCCGGTGACCATCGCATGGTCCAGCCCCACCCGCGGCCAGCCGCGGGTCGACGTCGATCTGATCGAGGCGGTGTTCGCGGTCGGTGCAGGCCTGCCGATCGCCGAGTTGACGGTGCCCGGCGATGAAGCAACCGGGCGGGCCGCCGCGGCGGCGTTATGGATGGCCCGGCTGTGGGGCGACCGGGACGGCCACGCCTGTCTGTGTCTGGGCTTGGACGGCCACCTCACCCAGGGCGGCGGCTATGAGTTCCGCCGGTTCACCCAGTGCTTCCATCGCTGGCCCGCTGGCCGGCACCGGCTCCTGGCCCAGGCCATGGCCGCCGCCGACCAGGCGGATGTGTACGTCGGGGTGCTGCTGTGGACCGGGCCGTCGCGGCGAGCTGGTACCGCCCAGCCGGGCCGGGTCGCGTGGGCGGACGTCGACGGCGCCTGGACCACCCAGCGGACCCGGGCGTTGGACCGGCTCCAGGGCTGGCCGACCTGGCAGGTCCAAAGCGGCAGCGGCCGCCACCTGTATCTACCACTGGAGGACCTGGAACCGCCCGAGCGGCTGGAGGGCTGGAACCGGCGGCTGGCCGCCCTGTTGGCGGCCGACAGCGGCTGGTCAGCGAGCAAGCTGCTGCGGCTGCCCGGGACCTACAACCACAAGCCCCGCGCCGCTGGTGGCCGGTCGACCCTGGTGCGGTGGTTGTGATGGGCGGCGGCAACCGACAGCTGGACCGGCTGCTGCCGGCCGACCCAGCGGCGCATGCCCGTCTGGAGCCGCCGCTGCCGCTGGACGCCGCGGCGTTGCCGGAGCGGCTCCCCGCCCACCTGGCCCGCAGGCTGGAGGAGATCCCTGGGGACCGCTCCCGGCAGCTGGCCGGCTTGGTCGCGGCCGCGGTCGAATGGGGTCTGGAGGACGGCGAGGTGCTGGCCTTGGCGCTGGCGCATCGGCCGACCCGGGAACGCCGCCAGACCAAGGGCACCAACATCGGCGCTGATGTGGCCCGGTTGCTGGCCAAACTGCGCCCCGCCCATGCCCATGTGGGCCAACCCTGTGACGCCGCCGGCTGTGCCAACGCTCCCTCCTGGATGGGACCTGGGCCGCAGCCGGCCAACGGCCAGCCGCCCACCCCGCCCCCTGCGGCGGCCCAGGTCGCCGCGGCGGCCGGACCGACCGCCCCCCACCGAAACGGCCACCCGACGGGCACGTCGGCGGGCTGGTCCGGCCCGGTCGCCGAACTGCTGGACCTGCTGGCCACCTACGTCCACTTGGACGACCCCGGCCATGTCTGGTTCGCCCTCGCGGTCGCCGCCTCCACAGCGCTGGACGGCGACCCACTGTGGGGCATGCTCATCGGCCCATCCTCCAGCGGCAAGACCGAGGCCATCCGCGCCCTCGACACCCTCGCCGAGCCGATCGACGAGATCACCGCCCCGGCGCTGCTGTCATGGACCCACGGCCGAAAGCCCCAGCCGACCGGCGTGCTCACCAGAGTGGGAACCCGAGGCCTGGTCACGGTCGGGGACTTCTCCACCGTGCTCGCCACCAGCGACCGCGGCGGCCGCGACCAGCTGTTCGCCCTGCTCCGCCGGGTCTATGACGGGCAGGTGACCCGCGATTTGGGCAACGCCCCGGTGCCGCTACGCTGGAGCGGTCGCCTGACCCTGCTGGCCGCCTGCACCCCGGCGATCGACAACTACACCAGCCACGCCGACCAGCTCGGCCCCCGCTGGCTGTACTACCGGCTCGCATCCGCCTCAAGCGCAGCCAAGCGGGCCACCAGCCGCAAGGCGCGGCTGCGCGCCGGCCAGCTCGCCGGCTCCCGCCGCCAGGCCGCCGAGCTTTGCGGCCGGCTGGTCGGCGCCGCCCACCGCACGGTCGCCAGCGTGCAGCTGTCGGCGGCGGCGGCCGAGCACCTTGACGACCTGGCCATCGTCTGCTGCTACGGCCGCGCGGTGGTCCCCCGCAACGCCTACGGCCGCCGCGAGATCGAGGGCCTGGCCATCGTGGAGGAACCCCCGCGGCTGGTCGCCCAGCTGCTGCTGCTGGCCCGGGGGCTGCTCGCCCTCGGGCTCCAGGAGCCGGCGGCGGTGGCGTTGTGCCGGCGGGCGGCGCTCGACTCGATGCCCGCGGTCCGCCGCTGCCTACTCCAGGTACTGGCCGACGCCGAGGAGGTCACCGTGAGCGAGGCCGCCCGGCGGGTCGGCTGCCACCGGCACGTGGCCCGCCTGGCCTTGGAGGAGTTGGCCGCGATCGGCCTGGCTGCCTGTCCCGGCCTGGATGAGGATTCCGACGACGACCCGGAGCTGCCGGGCCGCTGGGCGGCCCATCCCTGGCGGCTTGCCGGCCCCGACCAGCGGCTGGTCCGGACCGTTCTGGCTGCTCCGCCCTGGCACGAAGTGTGGCCCGCACCCTCCGGCAGGGGGGAGGGGGAGGGGAAGGGTCGGGGGGGAGGTGTGGGTGGTCCCCACACTTCGTGCCAGGGCCCACCAGCCACCCTCGCCAATCCCAGCCCAACCGGCCACCTCGCCGGCGAGCTGGTCTGCCCGGCCTGCGGGCAGCTAGCCCGCTCAACCCCCGGCCGGCCGGGCCGCTGCCCCGACTGCACCGTCGACCTGGTCCCCGCCCCCTAACACACACCACCATGGCCAACTGCGACCGCGACGGCGAGGTCAAGGTCTGGTAGCGGCCGGTGTCGTACGGGTCGGGTATCACGGCAGCAGCGGCCGATGTGGCCGCTGACCGCCGAGGAGCACCACCCATGCCCACCGACACCGACTGGGTCCCCGCCGACCACCCGGACGGCCGCGACACCGACCCACTGTGGCCGCTCACGGACCCGCCGCCGGGCCGCCGTGGCCCACTCCAGGACCTCCGCTGGCAGCGGCGGATGCGGCCACGCTGGCAGCGCATCGCCTTCGTCAGCGGCCTGGCTGTGCTGTTTGCGCTGCTGTTTGACCCCAGCCGGGTGCTGTTCGCCGGCCTTGGCCTGGCGATCGCGGCGGTCCTGTGGCCGGTGCTGGGCTGGCCCGGCCGCATCATCGCCTGGACGCTGGCGGTCGCCTGGACCATGGCCCTGGTCGGCTGGCAGCACACCATTCCCTTGGCCGGCCTGGCCGGGTTCGCCCGCTGGTTCTGCGCCGCCAGCCCAGCTCGCCCCGCCGAGTCAGCCCAAGCGGGATTGCCGGCAGTCGAGGTGACCGGGCTGGCCGATGGTGACCGCTCCGACGTCGGCGGCTGGGGAGCCGGAGGGGGCCTCCCGCCGGGCTGGGCGCCACCGGACTCGCCAACCACGGCCCGGGCGGAGGGGCTGGTGGGCGGCTGGGCACAGACCGCCCAGGCCGCCGGGCTGGCTGGCACCACCCTGAGCCACCTCACCACCACCCCGTTCGGCTGGACCGCCAAGCTGCTGCTGCGGCCCGGGCAGACCATCGCCGACGCCATCCGCCAACGCGAGGCGCTGGAGTCGGCGTTGGACGTGCGGCCCCGCTCGGTCCGCCTGGAAGAAGACCCCAGCCGCGCCCGCCAGGTGCTGGTGCGGGTGGTGGAACGCGACCCGCACGCCGCCCCGATCCCCTGGGCCGGCCCGCAAGCGGGGTCGATCCGTCGGCCGCTGCAGCCCGGCGTCTGGGAGACCGGCGACCCGGTCGCGGTCTGCCTGGCCAACCAGCACACCCTCCTGGTGGGGGCCACCGGGTCGGGCAAGTCGATGCTGGTTAACGTCGTGGTCGGCGAGCTGGTCGCCGCCGCTGACGTCGTCTGCTGGGGGGTCGACTTCAAAGGTGGCGCCGAGCTCGGCCCCTGGCGGGCCTGCCTGGGTCGGGTCGCCACCACCCCCACCGACACCGAGCAGCTACTACAGGCCGCCGTGGCCGTCCTGGACGCCCGCATGGGCGAGCTGGGCCGCCTTGGCCGGCGCGAGCTGGCGCCCTCGCCGGCCACCCCCGCCCTGGTGGTGGTCATTGACGAGCACGCCGAGCTGGTCGCCCGCTGCGGCCGCCCGGCGCTGGAGGCCATCGACTCGATCGCCAAGCGCGGCCGGGCGGCCTCGGTCACCCTGATTCTGGCCAACCAGCGGGCCACCATGGACCTGCTCGGCTCCGAGATCCTCCGCGCGAATCTGCGGGTGCGGTTCTGCCTGGGCGTGGAAGATCCCGGTGAGGTCAGCTTGGCGTTGGGGCTAGGCGGCAAGAAGGACTGGCCGCCCGAGCTGCTGGACGCCCCCGGCAAGTTCTACCTGCGCGCCCGCAGCCAAGGCCTGAACAGTCCCCGGCCCGCCCGCGGGTATCTGGCCACCACCGCCCAGGTCCACCGGCTGGCCGCCCACCACGCCCACACCCCCCGCCTGGACCCGGTCTCCGCCCAGGCGGCCGC